>CAJUDU010000076.1 GCA_910584935.1 uncultured Butyricicoccus sp.
TGCTTGATGAAGAGGGTTTTTTCCCAGCGTATCATATGAATAAAAATAACTGGATTACAATTGTGCTGAATGATTCTGTGCCAGATGAAAAAATATATTCTCTGCTGGAACTCAGTTACCATAGCGTTAGCCCCAAACAGCAAAAGCCTTAAAAACAATACCAAGTGTTTGAGGGCAAATAAACTGCTCTTTTTCATAAGATTTCTGCAAAGCCCTTGACAAACTGCCCGACTGATGGTACGATACTCCATGCAAGGGAGCTTCCGGCGGGAGGCTGAGAGGAGGGGCTTTTCCCCTCGACCTTACCTGATTTGGATAATGCCAACGTAGGGAAGCACAAAAACCCGTGATGACAAAAACGGGCGGATGGTTATGGTGCCAAAGGGAACACCCTGCGTGGGTGCTCCCTTTTTTGCGTATGAAAATCAGAAGGGATTGCTGAAAATGAAAAAAGTGCTTACCATTGCAGGGTCGGATTGTTCTGGCGGCGCAGGCATACAAGCAGATTTGAAAACCATGTCTGCCCATGGTGTGTTTGGTATGAGTGTGATTGTTTCTGTCGTGGCAGAAAATACAGCGCGAGTAATTGATATTCAAGATGTCAGCCCGGCAATGATTGAAAAACAAATTGATGCGGTATTTGAAGATATTGTCCCGGATGCGGTGAAAATTGGTATGCTGTCCACACCCGCCTGCATGAAAGCGGTGGCTGGCAAACTTGCACAGTACCAGCCCCAAAACATTGTCATAGACCCGGTGATGTATGCGAAAAATGGCAGTCCGCTCATGAACCTGGACGCGGTGGGCACATTGATTGAAACTGTGCTACCTTATGCTGATGTGTTGACGCCGAATATCCCAGAAGCGGAATACATTGCGGGCATGGCAATCAAAACCCCGGCGGATATGGAACAGGCAGCTCGTAAAATCCATATAATGGGTACAAAAGGGGTGCTGGTCAAAGGCGGTCATGCCATTGGCAACGCGCTGGATATTTTATATGATGGCACTACGTTCCTGCGGCTGGAAAGCCGCCGCATTGATACAAAAAATACCCATGGTACAGGCTGTACCTTATCTTCGGCAATCGCTTCCAATTTGGCGCTTGGCTGCACAGTGCCGGAAGCCGTCCGCAAGGCAAAGGATTATGTAACCGACGCAATTATCCATTCATTAGCAATCGGCAAAGGCTGCGGGCCACTCAATCATTTCTGCCGTATTTTCCCGGAGGGTGATGCTGATGAAACGTAAAGCAATCCGAAAGTTGACTATCGCTGGCGTGCTGACAGCAGTTGCTGTGGCAGGCAGTTTGTTTTCCATCCCGGTATTTGGCGCAAAATGCTCGCCGGTACAGCATATGGTGAATGTGATAGCAGGTGTGTTATTAGGTCCAGGTTATGCGCTTGGCATGGGGTTTATTGCCGCTTTGTTGCGCAACCTGCTCGGGCTTGGCAGTTTGCTGGCTTTTCCTGGCTCCATGATCGGTGCGCTGCTGAGTGGGGTTGCTTATAAGCTATGCCCGCATTTGCCTGCGGCTTATATCGGGGAAGTGTTTGGCACAGGCATTTTGGGTGGGATCTTGTCTTATCCAGTTGCTGCATTTTTAATGGGCAACAGCACTGCGGCATTGCTGACTTTTGTACCGTCCTTTCTGGTTTCAACTGGGGTTGGGGCAGCGGTTTCTGTGCTGGTGCTGTCCGCGCTTGGGAAAACAGGCACATTGCGTCAATTGGAAGGGGCATTGCGGTGATCCATACATTAAAAACTGTGGTACAGCAGGCGCAAATCACACGTCCGCTGGTTCATGCAATTACCAATTATATTACCGCCAATGATTGCGCCAATATGATTCTTGCGGCAGGGGGCGCACCAACTATGGCGCAGGATGAACGTGAAGTAGAAGAAATTACAACGCTTAGCAATGCGCTGGTATTAAACCTGGGTGCGCTGCACGCACAACAGGCAATGCTGTTGGCAGGGAGAAAGGCAAATTGCTTAGGGCATCCCGTAGTATTTGACCCGGTTGCAGCGGGGGCGTCTTTTTTGCGTGGGGAAAACAGCCGCAGGCTGCTGCATGAAGTCAAAATGGCTGTGATACGCGGCAATGCGTCGGAAATCCGCGCGCTTGCCATTGGTACAGAAACAACACTTGGCGTGGAAGCCAATGCGCTGGATAAAGTGACAGAAGCCAATTTGTTGGAATCTGCCGCGCTTGTGCAGGCATTCAGCCGCCGTACAGGTGCGGTGGTTGCCCTGACCGGGGAAATTGATTTGGTCACAGATGGCACACGCACAGTGGCTTTATATGGCGGCTGTGAAATGATGGGGCACATTACAGGTGCGGGCTGTATGTTGACCGCACTTACCGCGTGTTATTGCGGCGCAAACCCAAACTGTCCCTTTGAAGCGGCGGTTGCTGCTGTGGGGGTGATGGATATTTGTGGCGAAGCCGCATATCAGCAGGTGAAACACGCCGGAGAAGGGACGGCTTCTTTCCGCACCCGACTGATTGATGCAGTCAGCAGATTTGCGGCAGAAGATTTTGCGGGCAAACTCCGCTTGCGGCTGCTCCCATAAATTTTAGCAATCAAGGAGGAACAAATGGCACAACCGACAACAAACCGGCTGCTTGCAGCAGCAAAAGACATTTGGGAAGGGTATTTGCAGCATCCATTTATACGTGGGCTGGCAGAAGGCAGCCTGGCTGTGGAAAAGTTCCGGTTTTATTTGCTGCAAGATTATGTTTACTTATTTGATTACGCAAAAGTGTTTGCGCAAGGGGTAATTAAAGCGCGTGACCCAGCGGTGATGCGGGCATTTGCCGCTTATGTTGGCAATATCCTCAATGGTGAAATGGATATCCATAAAGGGTATATGGCGCGTATGGGCATTACGCAGCGACAGGCAGAGAATGTGCGCCCTTCCCTGAAAAACCAATCTTATACTGCCTATATGCGTGCAGTGGCGGCAGAAGAAGGTCCTGCAGAAATTATGGCGGCAGTGCTTTCCTGTGCGCTTAGTTATGAATATATTGCAAAATGGATAATAAAAGAATACCCCAAAGCGGCGCAGCATAATTTTTATGGCGAATGGGTGCGCAGTTACGCCAGTGAGGAATATGCCAAAGACAACCATGAACTGGTTAGACTGATGGAACAGCTTTCCGATGGCTATACAGAAGCGCAATTGCAGCGGCTGGAAGATATTTTTGTAGATTGTTCCTGGTTTGAAGGGACATTCTGGGATATGGCTTGGGATATGGAGATGTAAGCCCGATGCTGGAATTTGAAAATGTATCCTTCCGATATGAAGGTGCGGATTTTGATATTTTGGATCAGATCTCCTTCCACATTGCTCCAGGGGAGTTCGTTTCCATTTTGGGGCCTTCTGGTTGTGGGAAGTCAACGATTTTCCGGCTGATATGCCAGCTGCTGCCGCGCATGGCAGGCACAATCAAAGCTGGCGGGCAGGAAATTACTGGACGGCGTGGCTACTGCGGCTATATGCCGCAACGGGATTTGCTGTTCCCCTGGCGGACGGTTGCGGCAAATCTGCGCCTACCGCTGGAACTGCGCGGCGGAATGTCCAAAGGGCAAATGGAGCAATACACAGCACAAGCGCTGGAAGCTGTTGGGTTAGGCGGTTGGGGCAGCAAACGTCCTGCGGAGCTTTCTGGCGGTATGCGCCAGCGCGCCGCGTTTGCTCGCACATTATTAACTGGCTCTGATTTACTGCTGTTGGATGAGCCATTTTCCGCGCTGGATTTTCTGACGCGGATTACCATGCAGGAATGGCTACTGGAACAATGGAAACAAAAAACAATCCTATTTATCACCCATGATGTAGAGGAAGCAATTTTCCTATCCGGCAGGGTACTCGTCATTGAAAATATGCCAATCCAAAGGTTGGTTTCCTTTGATGTGCCGGCAGGTTATCCCCGGACACGTGCGTGTTTATCAGACCCCGCAATGCTTACACTGCGGGAAAACCTGATTACACGGCTGAGAAAGGGGGCACAGTGATGCGCAAAAATACCAGCTTTTCAGCGCTGCTGCTGTTATTTGCCTTGCTGTTGCTTTGGCAGCTTGGCGCAATGGGAATGGATGCAGCATATATCCTGCCTTCACCTGTGCAGGTGCTGGTACGGCTTTGGCAATTGCGCGTCCCATTGTTTACCGCGCATTTGCCTGCAACACTGCTTTGCACAGGCATTGGACTTGTGATTTCCATTGTACTTGGGCTGCTGCTGGCTGTCCTGATGGATATAAGCCCGACTGCTGAAAAAATGCTATACCCAGTCATTATCGCATCCCAAACCATACCAACCACAGCGCTTGCGCCTTTGTTTGTGTTATGGTTTGGTTATACCATATGGAGCAAGGTATTGGTGACAATACTCATCACTTTTTTTCCAATTGCAATTACAGTATTTGATGGATTTCGTTCTGTGCATACAGATATGGCAGATTTATTACAGACCTTTGGCGCAGGGGAAAAAGAGATTTTTTTTAAATTAAAAGTACCTGCGGCACTGCCATATTTCTTTTCCGCGATAAAAATGGCAATTCCACTGTCAATTATTGGCGCGGCAATCGGCGAATGGCTGGGTGCCCAGGCAGGGCTTGGCTATTTTAGCCGCCGCATGATGACACAGCTTGATGGTGCAGGCGTATTTGCGCCCATTGTCCTGCTTAGTATTGTTGCGATGGCTGCCGTTGGTATCGTTTCATGGTTGGAAAGAAAAATAATCCATTGGCGCGGTGATTTATAAAAAGGAGCAAAAGAATATGAAAAAAAGAATATTTGCATTGTTGGCGGCAGGTGCCCTGCTGTTTTCTGGATGCCATACTGGCAACCCGGCAGATGCCAGCCAGTCAGACGATTTACGGGAATTGACTGTGGTGCTGGATTGGTACCCCAATGCGCTGCATACATTTTTATACCAAGCAGAAGAAAAGGGGTACTTTGCCGAAGAAGGGCTGACAGTAAAAATACAGCCGCCAGCAGGCACCAATGACGCAATGAGTATGGTTGCAGCAGGCAAGGCAGATATTGGGCTGTATTATCAGCAGGATATCATTCAAGCGTGTGTAGAACAGGATGTACCAATCAAATCGGTTGCTGCGGTAGTGCAGGCGCCGCTGAATATTATCCTGTCGCTGAAAGAAAAAAATATCACTAAGCCAGAGGATTTAGCAGGTAAAACCGTTGGTTATGCAGGCACAGAACTTTCTGAAGCGCTCATACACAGTATAATGCAGTCCAATGGGGCAGATGTAAATGATGTGAAAATGGTGGATGTCGGGTTTGAACTGATGGCCTCTATGACAACAGGCAATGTTGATGCAACCATTGGCTGCCTTGTCAATCATGAAGTCCCCCAAATGCAGAAGGAAGGGTTTGAAGTGAATTATTTCTTCCCGGATGATTTTGGTGTGCCACAGTATTACGAAGGTGTATTTGTTGCAAATGATAAGATGATTGCCGAAGAACCTGAAACCATTGCGGCATTTCTGCGCGGCTGCCGGAAAGGGTTTGCGGATTTTAAAAATAAGCCAGATGAAACCTTGCAGGTGCTGCTGAACAATCAGGATACAGCAAATTTCCCCTTAGACCCGGATGTGGAAAAGCAATCCGCGGAAATGCTAATCCCACTCATGGAAACAACAGATGCGCCTTTCCTCAGCCAAACAGAAGCTTGTTGGCAGGAGAATATCGATTGGATGTATGGGGAAGGCTTAATTTCTGAAAAGCCAGCGCTTTCTGATGTTATGGCAGATATTTCATTTTAGACCGGTTTATCCATACAAGCAGCATAAAAATAAAGGGTTCGTATCATGAATTTTGGATGATACGAACCCTTTTTTGCGGCTTTATGTAAATCGCAGAGGGTTAAAGCCGCTCAAATACCATTGTGGCTTGGATGCGGTCGCCGCCCAGCATCCCTTTGCTGCCGCCATTAGAGGTTGTAATGGTATGCAGACGGTACCCTTTTCTCGCTTGTTCATTGATAACCGCTTCTAATTCTGTCAGGTTGCCTGAACCAGTGCCCATAAATTTTTCTTTCAGCGTCACTTGCAATACGACATAAGGCAGATCTTGACCAGAAGCAGTGGAAAATGTAGACTTATCTGTGTAATCAACCATATTGTTTATCCTCCTTGATACGATAAAAATCCAAAAACAGTATAACATGATTATGGGATAAAAGCAACTGATTGAGAAAGAATATTTCTTGCAGCAAAAGAAAATAAGCAACAGGAGCAACCCATTGCTTATTTCATGGCAGCCATCATAGAGTCAAGGCAGAGCATATTCCGCAAGGAATTGATTGTAAGCGTTAATAAACGCCTGGCTTTGACCATTTTTAATGCTGTTCAGGTATTCATGTGTATCAAAACTGCCATGCTGAAGTTCAATGACACAGGCGGCAATATTGGAACAATGGTCAGAAACACGGGCAAAACTGGTTAATAAATCTGAGAAAATAAACCCAAGTTCAATGGTACATTCGCCTTCTTGGAGGCGTTCAATATGCCGGTTTTTCATCACGCTGCCCAAATGGTCAACCACTTGTTCCAGTGGCTCCACCTGATTTGCAGCAGAAAGGTTATTTGCTGAAAAACCATCTACTGACAGCCGCAGCACCCGGCGCACCGCGTTGGCAATGACATTGATTTCACCTTGTGCATCTTCAGAAAAAGCAATTTCTTTGGTGTACATTTCCTTTGCCGCATGGGCAATATCAACAGCATGGTCACTGATTCGCTCAAAGTCACCAATAGTATGCAGCATTCGTGAAACCGTGCGGCTATCTGTTTGCGATAGGTTTAATGCGGACAGCTTAACCAAGTAAGTGCCCAAACGGTCTTCATAGGTATCAATGCGGGATTCCGCATCGCATACACTTTGAAATTTTTCCTCATCAAAGTTTTGAATGAGTGATAATGCCAGGTCAATGGCAGTATTCGCTTTTTCCGCCATTTTGATGGTCAGTTTATAACAGCGCGCAATGGCAACCGGTGGTGTAACCATAAGGCGTTCGTCAAGCAGTTCAAATTCATCTTGTTCAGGGTCTTTTTCATCTTTGATGGTTGCACACGCCAGTCGTTCCAATAATCCGGCAAATGGCAGCATTACCGCGGTACAAACAAGGTTAAAGGCGGTATGCACAATGGCAATGCCAAGCTGGTTGATGGGGAGATAGACAAATTGGAAATCAAACGCAGTTTTGCAAACATAAAAGATAATCAGAAATACAAATGTGCCAATCATATTAAAATACAGATGGACAATCGCTGTACGGCGAGCATTTTTATTTGCCCCAACAGAAGACAGCATTGCGGTGGCACAAGTGCCAATGTTCTGCCCCAGAATAATGGGAACAGCGCTGCCATATGTGATACTGCCAGTGGCAGACAATGCCTGCAAAATACCCACAGAGGCAGAAGATGACTGAATGACCGCAGTCAGCACAGCGCCAGCCAGCACGCCCAGGATAGGGTTGGAAAACAGCAGTAAAATGTTGGTGAACGCAGGGATATCCTTTAGTGGGGCAACGGCGCCGCTCATGCTTTCCATGCCAAACATCAGCACAGAAAACCCAAGCAGGATAGAACCGATATCTTTTTTCTTGCTGTTTTTGATGAACATATACAGGATAATGCCGATCAGTGCCAGGATTGGCGAAAAAGAAGATGGTTTTAACATCCGGATAAAAAAGCTATCACCTTCAATACCAGAAAGGCTTAATATCCAGGAAGTAACCGTTGTGCCGACATTAGCACCCATAATAATGCCGACAGCCTGCCGCAGGCTCATGATACCAGAGTTTACAAAGCCGACGACCATAACAGTTGTTGCAGAAGAGGATTGGATTACAGCTGTGACAACAACACCAAGCAGGAACCCTTTTAAGGGGCTGGAAGTCAGGCGTTCCAAAATCGTTTTGAGTTTGCTGCCTGCACATTTTTCCAACCCGTCCCCCATCACGGACATACCAAATAGAAACATGGCAAGTCCGCCCAATAAGGACAGCAGGTTAAAAATATCCATATTTTTATTCTTTCACCCTTTTGAAATCTACATAAATATTCATCTCTCCGTATCGCGATACCTCATTCATTATAGCAAACCATTCGGCAGTATGGCAAGGCTAATATGGCAGTTTATGAAATTTTATCGCGAAAGGAAAAATGCCCGCCTTTTTGGGCAAGGCGGGCAAAGGACATCACATGGTGACGTGTTTGGAAAGAAAACTGGCTGCGGTCTGGCTGAGTTTGGATTCCACTTCCGTAGCCCGGGCGTTATCACTGTCAGAAAGGAAGGCAACACAGCCTGTGACATCGCCTTCCGCGATAATTGGTGCAGCAACAACAACATGATAAGAATCATTTGCAGATACGTGTACTGAAGCATCTGTTCCATCATGTTCATAAATATGGCGCTGTTCCATCAGCGTTTCAAAATCCGGGGAAATCGCTTTTTCATAAATATCTTTTTTTGCGCCGCCAGCGGCTGCAATCACAGCGTCACGGTCACAAATCGCGCAGGATAACCCGGCAGTACGGCTTAAAGCTTCCGCCAGTTCGCCGACAAAAGAACCGAGTTCTCCCATTGGGGAATATTTTTTGAAAATCACTTCGCCATCGCGGTCAGTGTAGATTTCCAATGGGTCGCCCTTACTGATGATATTGACATTGTAGATTTTATCCAAATGGTGGGGTGCGGATTGGATAAGCTGGGCATGAAATTGCTCTGCGATGCCAGGCATAAAATTTCCGATATCCTCTTGCTGAGTTGGCAGTGTGCCGCAGTGCAATAGGCTGTCGATATCCGGTTTTAACTGGATATCAATCCGGTCTTCATATACCTTGATTTTTTCAATAATCAGCTCTAAATCGTTACGGTCAAGCTTTTCTTTGGATAGAATATCATGAAAAACTTCCAAAGCGGTTTTGGCGGTACGGTTGGCATGGATAATCAGGTTGCGCTTGTCCAGATTGCGCTGTATCTGATTTTTTAATCCTTCAATCCGGCAGAATAAATCATTTTCCAGTTCGTCATAAGTTTCCTCTATGGCAGCTTCCTGGTCGGGATGCTTCATCATATCGCGAATGCGCTGGCGTTTGGTTGCCTTGAGTTCTTGCTGTAAATCGGCTAGGACTTCTTCAAGGTTGGCAACGCTTTGTTCGGTTTGCTGGATATCCTGTTCTTCTTGGGCTAAATCATCAGTCAGACGCTGCTGCATGGCAGAAGTATTTTCCTTTACTTTTCGGAGGTAGGATTTCAGCAATTCATCCAGCCTATCTACGCGAATATGATGACTGGTACAGGCCTTCAAACCTTGACGATGATATGTGCCGCAGCGATAAGCTGCCTGTAAATCAGAACGGCTCATAGCAAACATAGGGCTGCCGCAATCGCCACATTCCAAAAAACCGGAATAAACGTTGTCATGCTTTTTAACGCCTCGGTAATGAGAAAGCGAACGTTTTTCCCGCAGGGAACGGACGGTTGCAAATGTGCGGTAATCAATAATGGGCTGATGATGGTGCTCAATGATGATATGTTCCTGTTCAGCTTGTTTTATATCCTTGCCATTGATTTTTTTCCGTGTATATTTGCCTTGCCGCAGGGTGCCAATGTAAAAGTCATTATCCAAGATGCCTTGAATCGTGATGATGCTCCAAACAGGTTTAACAGCGCGGCGATATTCTTCACCTGCCGCTTCTTTACGATCCCGCTCAGCCATACGGGGGGTTGGAATGTTTTCATCAGTAAGATAATTTGCAATTTTTTTGTAACCCCAGCCATCAAGATATAACTGGAAAATCTGCCGGATGACATCTGCTTCAGTTGGCACAAGTTCGAATTGCTGCTGCTTGTTTACAATATAGCCATAGGGAGCGGCACAAATCCATTTTCCATCCTGCTGGCGGCGTTTAATCACTGATTTCACTTTTTTGCTGGTGTCTGTGACAGGCATTTCATTGATGAGAAATTGAAATTGAATTTTTAACCAATCATCATCATTGGGGAAATCAATGCCATCACCAATCGAAATGATACGGATACCAGCATCACGCAAATCTTCCAGCTCCACCAGTCCACGGCTGTTGCGGCGGGAAAAACGGGAAAAATCTTTGATAATTAGGATATCTTGCTGATGCGCCATCAGTTTCCGGCGCATTGTTTGATAACCTTCCCGCTGTTCAAAGGTATAGCCGGAACGATCTCGGTCTTCAAAGAAATGCAATGTGCTGTCAGGAAAGCGTTGTCTGACAAAATCAGTGATAATGTTTTTCTGGTTTTCAATGGAGGTGTTGTCCTTGTCCAGTTCATCATCAACGGAAATGCGGCAGTATCCTGCAATACGAAATTTTTGTATCAATATAGCTCCCACTTTCAAAAATATATCACTGATAATATTGTATCATATTCGGGGATGAATCACAAGAAGGGGAAAATTTTGATGTACTTCGGCGCCAAGGGCGGAAAGCCTGCTATACCATATAACAGACTTTCCACATGGCAGAGAATTAGGGAACCACTGATTAAAGCTCCTCTCAAATCACATGCAATCGAAACATGA
>CAJUDU010000077.1 GCA_910584935.1 uncultured Butyricicoccus sp.
ACTCCATTCTGTTTTTTCTCTTTTACCCCCTTGATTTTTGATAGTTGGTCTTTCTGTTTTGTGTCCATGCCATGCACAAGCTGGAAATCTTACAGATGCAGCCTGCGGATTGGCAAAATGACCGCGCTGTGATGCGTCAGCTTTGCCGCCTTGGCGTTCCAACTGTGCTGCAAAATGGCATTATTGCAATCGGTGGGTTTGTGGTGCAGGGATACGCAGCGTACTTCTGCTATGCGCAGGGGTTTCGGCAGTGATTTCTGTGACCATGATTCTATTTTGGGGCGGTATGTGCTGCAATTATTTGTTTCCGCCCGTGAAGCCAGCGCACAAGCTGTGCTGAATGTCGCATACCAATATTTGTTTGTGATGAGTTGTGCTTTAATTCTGTTGTTTTTGGTACATACATTCCGTTCCTGTCCGCAAGGCTTAGGCAATCCTACCATCCCAATGCTTTCCGGGTTTGTCGAACTTGGTGTGCGCATTTGTATGGCACTGTTTTTGCCCCGTTTGATTGGCGCTTCCGGTATTTTCTTCGCGGAAGTTGCGGCATGGGCAGGCGCTGTGCTGCTGATGGTGATTTATTATTATACCAATATTAAGACGATCAAGCGCGGCATCCTTTGCAGCCAGCCCCATCCGGCTGCTGCGGAAAAGGTTTGAAAAACCCGGTTCCTCTGTGCATTGGAGAACCGGGTTTTCTTTGCCTGCGTTTATTCGGCTGGTGTTGTATTATTGTTATTTGTTGCGTTATTGGTGTCTGGTGTGTTTAGGCTGCCATTGCCTGCGGCTGTGTTTGGCGTATTCGCCCCGTTGCTGGTGTCTGTCCCTGCAGTGCCTGCGGTACCTGTATTATTATTGTTATCATTATCCGGCGTCAAATCGTCAACTAGATCCTCTACTGGATTGTCCCGGTCGTTATCATTGTTGTCGTTTGTACCATTTGCGCCGTTGTTTGTGGTATTGCTGTCATTTGTACCGCCGTTACCGCCATTTGCCGCACTGTTATTATCAGTGTTGCCATCGGTTACGCCGCCTGTCGCGTCATCTGCGCCATTTGTCTTGTTTGCACAGCCAGTCAGCAGCGATAAAGCAAGCAAAACACCAAGTACCATGGATAAAATACGTTTCATATCCGAAATTACCTCCTTTGATTTGTGCTTAGTATTTGAAGGGAATCCCGGTTTCATGCAAAATCAAATTTGAATTTTTTTCAAATGACCAAGTACCGCGCTGGCTGTTAGCCCGGTGACAAACCCCATCGGCAGCGCACTGAGCAGCAACAGCGGCAAGTACCCAATCACATCGGTTGTGCCAAGTGTGACGGTTGCTGCGGCAATCTGCCCAATATTATGCGCGGCGGCGCCCGCAATGGATATGCCAATCAGCGAAAACCAACTGCCTTCCCGCATGAGTAACAGCCGCATAAGCAGCAGTGCCAGCAAGCCGCCAGAGATGGAAAATAAAAACCCGGTCACACTGCCCATAAACACGGAAGCAAGCACCACGCGGCAAATTAAAATCGCAAGTGCCTGCCGTGTGCCGCAAGCGGATAACGCAAATATGGTCACAACATTAGCTAGCCCTAACTTAATGCCAGGGATAGGCACTACCGCCTGCAAAGGGAACATTTTTTCAATCAGCGATAAAACAAGTGCAGCCGCAACGAGTAAGCCGCCCTGCGCAATTTTTTTCATGGCAGTTCTCCTTTTTTATGTGGCAATCGCATCAATTTCATCCTGTGCGCCAATCAGGCGGACAATGACCCGGTTTGGCAGGCAGACCGCAATTTGTCCCGCCCGGGTTAGCTTGCCTGTGCGGACACAGACTTGGTCTGGGCAGTCTGAATGCGAAAAATACACATTGTTTTCTGTGATTTCAATCACATTGGTGACTTTGCCTTCAATGGTAATAGTATCCTGATAACCCATCCCAAGCTGCACTCTTTTTACCAATTTGCCATCCTGAGTAATCTCACAGGTCAATGTTTGGGCAGGTGCAAGCACAAATGGCAGAAAAACCGCCAGTGCAAGCAGCAAAACCACAAAAACAATCACAAAATCCCCAGGGCGCAGCCCATATTTACGCGATAATTTCATAGTCTGCCCCATCTGCCAGTGTTATCCGTCCCTGCAGCCCTTCTGTGATATAGATTTTGCGGTCTTTTGTGATAAATGCGGCAGCAATGTCATACTGGGCACAGAAATCTTTCCCTTTTTCCAGCCCCATCACAAATAACGCAGTCGTCATGGCGTCTGCGAAAGTGGATTGCTGATCCACTACTGTCACAGCCCGCAAACCAGTTTGTGCCGGATATCCAGTCGTTGGGTCAAAAATATGATGGTATTGTATGCCATCCTGTTCAAAATACCGTTCATAATCGCCAGATGTGACCACAGATTCATTTTGCACCGAAACAGTTGCAATATATGCCGCGCTGTTGTCCGGATCAGCCAAACCGATTACCCAGCTTCCATCTTTCCGGTTCGGATTTTGCCCATAAGCGCCGATATTGCCGCCAAGCCGCGCCAAAAGCGGCGTTTGGAAGCCGGATGCAGCATCGGTCGCATAACCTTTGCCAATGCCGCCTAAATCAACCTGTGCGCCATTGTTCAGCCGCGCCTGATTATTCCCAAGCAGCTCAATATTCTGGTACCCGACATGGCTGAGCGCTTGCTGTATGGCGCTTTCCGCGGGAACGGCTGCCTGTTCGGTGCCAATCCCCCAAAGGTCAGACAGCGGCGCCGTGGTCGGGTCAAATGCCCCTGCGGTAAGTTCGGCATACTGCACCGCTTTTTCCAGCGCCGCATATGCGTCCGCGTCCAAGGTAACAGGCTGTCCATTTGCCGCGTTTAGCTGTGCCAGCGTACTGGCAGCAACCTGCCGGGACAACGCATTGCTTAATGTATTGATGTGCTGTTCAATCTGCACTGCCGCTGCCTGCGCTTGGGCTTCACTGTCTGCCCAAACGGTCAGCGACATAAAGGTATCCATGGAAAAAAAGTCTGTGGTTGTGTTTGACAGCCTGCCGCATCCTGCCAGCAGGCACAAAGCGAATAGGATACCAATTCGTTTTTTCTTCATAAAACGCTCCAAAACCATTCTCTTTATCGTGGGTAGCATCCCTATTTTTGATACGGCATCTGGGAGAAAAAATAGCAATGCCCTGTCCGGATGGACAGGGCTTCCATTTGCCTGATTTATGATTGTGCTGCATTCAGTTTGCGTGTCAATGCGCTTTTCTTATGGGAGGCAGCATTTTTGTGCATCAGGTGCTTTGCAGCAGCCTTATCCACAGCCTTTACAGCAGCTTTATAAGCAGCTTCTGCCATGCTCTTGTCACCGCCGGCAACCGCTGCGTCAAACTTCTTGAGAACAGTCTTCAGCGCAGACTTTGCCATCTGGTTGTTCAGAGCCTTTACCTTTGTGACTTTGACGCGCTTTTTTGCAGATTTGATATTTGGCATTCCAATCCACCTCCTTACTGTTATCGAATCATCAGTATTTATAATATTACCATTAATCGCGGCAAAATGCAAGCATTATTTTCTGTTTTGATGCTGGCAGCCGCAAAAAAACTTTTGTGGCGGTTTGATGGACATTGTGTGAAATTTGCAAATGAGGGTTGACAGCGCCAGACTATCGTGATAGTATATAGCCATACTATTGCAATAGTCCGTTGGGCTATGGATGCAGCCAGACGTCACGCCGCACCCATAGCGCCCAGCACCAAACACAGGAGGGTACAATTTTATGGAACAGAAACTGTTTGATTCCGAACGCCGCGTTATGGAAACCTTATGGGAACATGGTGATTTGCCGGCAAAACAAATTGCCGCGCTGCTCGCGGAAAAAGCAGGCTGGAACAAGAATACCACCTATACTGTCATCAAAAAATGTGTGGAAAAAGGCATGGTTGACCGGCAGGAACCCGGGTTTTTATGCCATGCGCTGCTTTCGCAGGCGCAAGCCAGGCAACGTGAAGCCGGTGATTTGGTTGACCGGGTATTTTCCGGGTCGCCTTCCCAGCTTTTTGCCTCTTTGCTTGGCGGCGGCAAAATCAGCAAGGCAGAAATTGATAAACTGCGCCATATGATTGATGAATATGAATAAAGGGCGGTGGTACCTATGACAAACCTGCTGCAAATGACCATTGCCGGCAGCGGCATGGTGCTTGTGACTGTTTTCTTGCGCCAGTCCTTGCGCGACCGCTTGCCCCGCACAGCATACCTGTGTTTTTGGGCTGCCGCCCTGATGCGGCTGTTGTCGCCAGTGATGTTCCACTGTCCATTCAGCCTGTTCCGGCTCTGTAATCCTCAAAAGGCTGGGCCGGAAACGCTGCCCATGGCAATCCGAACCCATGCTGCAGCGCCAAACCATAGTTATTGGCCGATTTGGCTGGCTGGGATGCTTGCTTGTGCTTTCTGGTTCTTTTTTCAGCAATGGCGTGCCTGCCGCGCTTTACGCGGCAGCACACCGCTGGAACATCCGGCTTTGCAGGAAATTTGTGTGCAGGCAGGGCTAAAACGTCCTGTACGCATCCATACCCATGCTGGCTTGGCAGCGCCAGTGACATATGGTTTTCTGCGGCCGGTTGTCCTGCTGCCCGATGGCGGCATGGCAGAGGACAGCCTGCGGTTTGCGCTGCTGCATGAATTATGCCATGTCCGGCGGCTGGACTGTCTTTGGAAAACCATCGCGGCGCTAACTGTTTGCGTCCATTGGTTCAACCCATTTGTATGGCTGCTTTTCATTTTATTGGGGCGGGATTTGGAAATTGCCTGCGATAAAGAAGTATTGCGCTGTTGCCCAAAAGGTTCCCAGTCGGCGTATGCTCATACCTTACTTGATTTCGCGGAGCGCAGCCTGCCTGCCGCGCCAATGAGCAGCCATTTTAGTCAAACACCCCTGGAAGAAAGGATTTTTATCATGATGAACTCTCGGAAAACTTCGATTGCCGGTATCGCGCTGGCAACTGCACTTGTCCTTGGTACAACTTCTGCGTTTGCGGCTTATAACCCAGCAGAAATTGACGCTGTAAAAACATCTGCTGTTGATGTGAATTATAATGTTGTGGATGATACTGGCACTGCTGTGCCTGGCGCGCCTTCAGAAGAAATCTGCTACACGATTACAGTTGCGGATGATGGCACAACAGAAGGCAGCTTGTCTGTGCTGGGTTTTTCGCTGGATGAGGCAAAATGCACGACATTGGAAGATGGCAGCCTTCAGTATGAATTCCCGGATGGCACAATGGTAACAATTGTGCAGCCCCAGTCTTAACCGCATTCCCGTTATCGTCTGGCTGTGACCGGGCAGGTGATAAAAAGCCCCAGCTGCTTTGGCAGCTGGGGCTTTGCCGGTTTTATCCTTTATAATTTTTCCATGGTGCGGTAAAGAAGCTCGCAAGCCATTTCACGGGTAATGGGTTCATCGCTGCCGATGGTGTTGATGGTATCTGGCAATACTTCAGCTGCCGCCAGTACAGCACAGGCATCCTGTGCCCAAACCGGAGCAAAATCATCCTCAACCGCCGCTGCCTGCACTGCGTAAGCATCGCCCAGCACATTGCCCAGCAGCACACAGGCTTCCGCTAAGGTGATTGGGTTCTGCCCTCGGATTTCACAGGCGCCGGAAGCGGTTTTATAACCGCTGACAATGCCATTTGCCGCCGCCGCGCTGATATAGGGTTTTACCCATTCGGAAAGCCCACTGTCATCCAGAAAATCGGTTTGGGCGGTCTGTTCTATGGGCAAATCTGCAAGGGTGGATACCATAGCGATAAATTCACTGCGTGTGACTTCCGCATTGGGATGGAAAAAATACGATGCGCCGATTTTTTCCCCGGTCATAATGCCTGCCTGTGACAGCTTTAATGCCGCATAATGCGCCGCGCTGGAACCCATATCAGAATAAGTCAGTTTCGCTTTGTTTTTGCTGACTTTGATTTTAATCTGCGCGGGTTTGGATTCGTTGCCAAATGTGTCAATCGCGGCATATGTGAATTTATCTGTGCCGGTTTTGCCTTCTTGTGGGGTATATTGCAGCATATCCCCATCAATTGAGGCTGTGCCGAACCGTGGCAAATCCATCAGCCGCAGCAGCACGGCATCCCCTTCCGGGTCTGTGGCAGTGAGTGGGATTTCAATCATAACACCTTCACAGGTTTCCCCTTCCGCAGGCTGTGCAGCCGGTGCGGCATTGCCTGCCACAGTGGGCACTGTGCTTTCTGTTCCCCAGAAAGCGGCTGCCGCTGGCAGGAATGTGGCAAACATTGCAATGAGACAAGCGCCCATAAGCCGTGTATACAAGGTCGGTGTTGGATGGTTCATACAGCATACTTCCTTTCAGTTTGGTATCT
Organism: uncultured Butyricicoccus sp.; assembly: GCA_910584935.1. Taxonomy (GTDB): domain Bacteria; phylum Bacillota; class Clostridia; order Oscillospirales; family Butyricicoccaceae; genus Butyricicoccus_B. The sequence continues at coordinate 6,359 of CAJUDU010000077.1, forward strand.
GTATTTTTGACCGTTGGCGGTGATTTATTCTAAATTCTCCGTGAATTTTTTCGCGTTTTTCGGAAAAGAGTGCTATAAATATTGTTTTCACTGCAAAATATGCAAATACCTCTTGCCGTTTGTATGAAAATATGACATAATTGCTTTACCACAACTGAAGCTGTTATCCGCCCCTGCCGTGGCTGCTTTTTCTTTAGAACTGGATTATTTCCCTTATCCATCCATGCCGAGTGGGCGGTAACATCTATGAACCAATGCTTTTTGAAGAAAGGATGAACCCTGAAAATGCCGCATCATCAGCTTGTGCTTGTTTTGGATTTTGGCGGGCAGTATAATCAACTTATTGCGCGCCGTGTCCGTGAACATCATGTTTACTGCGAAGTCAAACCATATCAAACATCTATAGAAGAAATACGTGCTATGCACCCAATTGGCATTATTTTTACCGGCGGACCAAACAGCGTTTATGACCCGCAGTCGCCGCATTGCGACCCCGCAATTTTTGAACTGGGTATTCCTGTGCTTGGTATCTGTTATGGTTGCCAGCTTATGGCACAGGCATTGGGCGGCGAAGTCATTGCCGCACAAGAAGATTCTGCCCGTGAATATGGGAAAACACATACTTTCTATCAAACAGACTGTAAGTTATTCCATAACCTGCCTGCTGAAGGTGTTTCTTGGATGAGCCATGGGGATTATATGGCAAACGTGCCGGATGGATTTTCTTTGGTTGGACATACCGCAATGTGTCCTAATGCTGCAATTGCGGATGAAAAGCGCGGATTTTATGGCGTGCAGTTCCATCCAGAGGTTAACCATACTGAAAATGGTTCCTTGATGTTAAAAAACTTCTTATATGAGGTTTGCCATGCCAAGGGCGACTGGACAATGGAAGATTATAAAAATTCCGCTATTCGGTCTATCCGCGAAAAGGTCGGGGATGGAAAGGTTTTGCTTGCATTATCTGGCGGTGTGGATTCTTCTGTTGCTGCCGCGTTATTAGCGGAAGCGATTGGCAATCAATTGACTTGTGTGTTTGTTGACCATGGTCTTATGCGTAAAAATGAAGGCGATGAGGTCGAAGCTGCCTTTGCAAAATGGGATATCCATTTTATCCGAGTGGATGCTGAAAAACGGTTCCTATGCAAACTTGCTGGTATTTCTGACCCAGAAACCAAACGGAAAATCATTGGTGAAGAATTTATCCGTGTGTTTGAAGAAGAAGGCAAAAAAATCGGTACAGTTGATTATCTTGTGCAAGGAACAATTTATCCGGATGTAATTGAATCTGGCGCAGGGGATGCCGCTGTGATTAAAAGCCATCATAATGTTGGTGGATTGCCTGATTATGTTGATTTTAAGGAAATTATTGAACCTTTACGGTTGTTATTTAAGGATGAAGTTCGGGAACTTGGCAGAGAGCTTGATTTGCCGGAATATTTGGTAATGCGCCAGCCATTCCCAGGACCTGGTTTGGCAATCCGTGTCATTGGGGACATTACCCGGGAAAAGCTGGACATTCTACGGGAAGCTGATTTTATCTTCCGCGATGAAATTGCCAAAGCAAAATTGGAACATACAATGAATCAATATTTTGCTGTTCTGACCAATATGCGTTCGGTCGGCGTCATGGGTGATGGACGGACTTATGATTATACCCTTGCACTCCGTTCCGTGACAACGACCGATTTTATGACCGCAGATTGGGCACGGATTCCATATGATGTGCTGGACCGCATATCAGTGCGGATTGTCAATGAGGTTGGGCATATTAACCGAATTGTATACGACATTACCAGCAAACCGCCTGCAACCATTGAGTGGGAGTAAGCAAAAAGTGGATATAAGGGCCCGCAAAGGCGCATAAACACTGGGTTTTTGATTTTCAAATCCCCCATTTGATAGCAGATTGATAGCACTCGTCAAATCCCGATTTATTGCGTTTGAAAAGAAAAATCGGGTGGCTTTCGAGTAGCCTGAAAATCCTCATCTTTTTATTCATAAGTAAAAGGTCTAACTGATTTTTGTTGATCAGTTAGACCTTTTTTATTTTGCTCTCATTTATCTGAATTTTCTGATTTTGTGCAACAACCGGCCTTTCCCGCGGCCTACAAGTGAGAGGGTTAGATCATCCCCTCCGGCGGCACCTTGGCGTGGATCTGGCTGCTGTCGTACTCCGGGTAGTGGTAACGCCAGCGGTCATAGTCCTCCTGGGAGATCTCTCCGGCCTCCAACTTGGCGGCCTGTTCCCGCCAGGTCCAGAGCATCTCGTGCAGCCGGGCGGCGTCCTTGTTTTTGCGGAAATCCACCTGCAAGGCAAGTTCACCGTCCTGCTCCGTGACCTTCAGACCGTAGTTGTCCTCCAGGGTGAACAGGGTGTGCATCAGCCCCACATAGGAGTCTATATCCGGGACAGAAAGAGCATGGGGAGAGACATCCAGTACCTGTGCCAGGGCAGCAGTCAGGTCCGCCTTAGGGGTTCTTGATCCTGTTTCGTACTGTGCTAGGCGCACATCGGCAGACTTCTCCGGGAAGCCCAGCGCCATACCAAGATATTTCTGTGTCATCCCCCGCAGGAGACGGAAAAAGTGAATCCGTTCGCCAATCGCCATACATCCAGCTCCCATCTATGGTTGTTCTTATCTGAAACATAGCATATTTGTTTAAGGTTGTCAAGATAATCTAAGCAAATTTATTTAATAATATTTCTTCTAAAAGGCTTGAACTAAGCTTATATGTATAGTATTATAAGGATACTAAGCAGATAAGCTTAGATAATATAGCGTATCAAATGGCCCGTCAGATTTTTGGTTGCGAAACCGAGAAAAAGTGGCGGATATAAGTAAGGAGGCATTTATGAAACACAACACTTGCAGGCAGCAGTCACCAACAACAAAGAAAGGAAGGTATTTATCATGGCAAATCAGATTTTTATGCGTGTGGACGAAGTGGCCGAGGAGCTGGGGGTGTCCGTACCCTACGCCTATAAGCTCATCCGGCAGATGAACGAGGAACTGGCGAAAACCGGCTGTATCACTATCTCTGGCCGGATTGACCGTAAGTTCTTCCACGAGAAGTTCTACGGCACGAGAACCGAGACGGCGAGAAAGGGGGAGTAATTTATGGCAGCGTTCAAGAACAAGGACAACGGCACTTGGTATGTGCAGTTCCGCTACACAGACTGGAAGGGTGAGCGCCAGCAGAAGCTCAAAAGGGGCTTTGCCACCAAGCGGGAGGCGCTGGAATGGGAACGGGAGTTCCTGATGGAGAAACAGGCCGATGTGAACATGACCTTTGAGAGCTTTGTTGCTCTCTATGAGAGGGACATTAAGCCCAAGTTGAAGCTCAACACCTGGCTCACCAAGGAGAGCATCATCAAAAAGAAGATCCTGCCCTATTTTGCCAAGCGGAAGCTGTCGGAGATCACAGCCAAGGACATCATGCGCTGGCAGAACGAGATCCGGGAGATGCGGGACTGTCACGGAAAGCCCCTGTCGAAAACTTACTTGAAAACGGTTCACAATCAGCTCAGCGCCATTTTCAACCACGCAGCCCGATTTTACGGCCTGAATATCAACCCGGCCCGGCAGGCGGGCAACATGGGGGCAGAAGAACGGAAGGAGATGCTGTTCTGGACCCGGGAGGAGTACACTAAGTTTTCCGAGGCCATGATGGATAAGCCGCTGTCCTTCTACGCCTTTGAGGTGCTTTACTGGTGCGGCATCCGGGAGGGGGAGCTGCTGGCCCTGACCCCGGCGGACTTCGATTTTGAGAAGCGTACCCTCACCATCAACAAGTCGTACCAGCGGCTCAACAAGCAGGATGTCATTACCACCCCCAAGACGCCCAAGAGCAATCGAGTGATCCAGATGCCGCAGTTCCTCTGTGATGAGTTGCAGGACTACCTCAAGCAGCTCTATGGAGTGGAGCCGGACAGTCGGATGTTCCCCA
>CAJUDU010000078.1 GCA_910584935.1 uncultured Butyricicoccus sp.
ATCAGTTGAGGATGTCTTATTTTTAGGCAAACCTCATTGTGCGGTATTGCCCTATGAAAATCAAAATACAGGATATGTATACCGTGATTTTAAGCTGAAAAAAAATCAACCATATACCATTTGCATCACATCAGAAACCATGGGCAATGAACATTTACGCCAAATTGCAGCAGCAGAACCCAATACACGCTATATTATTTCAGCCGATATTAAAACCGCTGACGTCAAAGCATTAGATGCGGACAACCGTGTAGAAGGCGCGTGTATCAGTGCGCAGGAAAAAGGAAGTGCATGGAATGTTTCTGTCAATTTGCAGGGAACAAATGACTGGATGACAGTTCAAACCATTGGCTTGTCAGATGCGGAAGGAAAATTGTCTTTTGACTTGAATCTGGGTGGAAACAATACTCAAATGTCATCTGGCACAGCATGGTTCCGCAATATTTCGTATACAAAGGCATCAGATTATCAAAATACAGACACTACATGGAAATTCCTCGCTGTCATCCTTCCCAATTCCAGTTTAGATACCAAAGATGACACGGTAAAAGGTGGGGAACTTCACTTATCCCATACCATGCAGCAAAACCATATCAAACTGATTGAAGATGCAGTGGAAAAATTAGAAGATGATTTTACAACATTATCTGGCGGTAAAATCAATGCGCAAATTGATGTTATCGTATCTGAAGCAGTGATGTCCGCTTATGAAAAAGGTGATGTTGGATATGCGATTCCAGCGGAAGCCGCTTATACATACTGCAAAGAAAATGGAATAGACACAACACAATATGACCATATTTATTTTATTTCCAGCTTACCGGATATGCCAACAGATTATTTTGGGTTAGGCGGTTTTTATATTGATGGATATATTGGTTTCAGCCAAATTTATTTTTATTCTGACAAATACCTTGAGAGCACATTGGGTGGTGGACAATATTGGACTTCTTCTGTATTTATCCATGAATTTTTACATTCTATGGAGAATTATTCGGCACTTTTCGGGTATCCTGCCGCAGTTCTTCACGATGGCGCCAAATATGGTTATCAGGAACACCCAGGGGATTGGAAAGAATTTTATACCGATTTTCTCAATCAACAAATTGTGTACCAAGGAGAAAAAATAGGGGTTAATCTTCAGATATGGAAAATCAAGCCGCGTGATTTTAAACCTTCGTCCAGCAAAATAGCAATGAACAAAAAAAACAGCACTGACGGTTAGGGGCCGTCAGTGCTGTTCCAATTTTCTGTGCTCCATGGTTTTGTTTTCAGGATGTTATATTTCGGTTTTCACCTGCCCCAACAGCCACCTGACATCAACATCCAGGATTTCAGAAAGCGCTTTTAGTTCTGTATCAAATACTGGACGTTTTTGTCCCTCCAGCAGGGACAGGGCAGGCAAGCTGATATCAATCCCCGCAACTTGCAGCTTTGCCAAAAGGTCTTTTTGCAATATCCCTTTTTGCTTACGGATTTGTGTTACCCTGGCGCCCACAATATTCCGGTTTCCCAGTGCTAATTTCCTTGTATTCACGATTATCACCTGCATGACTTTTTTACAGTATAATCAATTTTAGAATTTCGAATTTTAGCAAAATTAAATATAACGCATAAAGTAACGATTTGTAATGGTAAAATAGGATTTATGGCATTTACAGTAAATATTGTAACTTTAATGAGCACTCCTGCGAATCATATTGACATGACGGATATTATTCAAATAATACCAGTCCGGATATGCTGGAAGCGAAAAATCGTATGTATTATATGTACTGGAAAATCATCCCATGCGTGTTTTATCCTATTTAATGGAAAACATTCGTCAAGAGGGACAGGGTTCTTTTTTATTCTCTTGCAAGCAAATGGGCACTGAATAAAAGGACAAAACCTCTGAAATTCCGGAATAAAATCCGAGATTTCGGAGGTTTTTTAGCATTTTTATCGTTTCTATGGATTCACTGTTTTTTTGATTTTGTCCTGTATGAAAAACCCGAAGTAATTGCCTTTGTTGGACAGATAGATTTACATTTCCCACAACGGATACATTCTGGACTGTTAATATCCTTTGTGATTTCTACTGCCATTGGGCAGCAATGTTCACATTTTTTACAGTCAATACATTGATTTTCATCCAAGCGCATTTGAAAGAAGCTGAACCGGTTAAATAAGGCATAAAATGCGCCCAAAGGGCAAAGATATTTGCAAAATGGACGGTAAATTACCATGGAAGCAATCACAATAGCAATTAGTACAAATGCTTTCCAGCAGAATAGCGCACCAATCAGCCCGCGCAGGGCAGGGTTTGTAACCATCAATGGGATACTGCCGCCCAGTGTGCCCGCAGGGCAAATATATTCACAAAAATAGGGTGGCGTAATCCCGGTTTTGGTGACGGCAAAAGCAGGCAAACCAATCACCAGTACCAATGAGATAATATATTTCAAATATCGAGCGGGTTTATCAATAATTTTAGGGATTTTCTTTTTAGGGACTGGTAGTTTATACAGCAAATCCTGTACCAGTCCAAAAGGGCATAATAAACCACAGATTACACGTCCCAGAGCAATGCCAAACAGCATGAGCAGCCCCAGAACATAAAATGGGAAGTGATGCTTTATCCCGCCCACAGCGGTTTGCAGCGCCCCGATTGGGCAAGCGCCAAGTGCTCCAGGGCAGGAATAACAGTTGAGCACAGGGACACAAACTGCTTTTGTACCACCGGTAAAGATTTTCCCTTTTTGAAAGCCTATGATATAGCCATTCACCAGGACAGCGGAAATCAACTGCACCATTCTTTGAAATGAAATATGTTTTTTCGTATCTTTATTTTTCAGCCGATGCCGATGCATTCCAGGCATATTTTCACCGCCTTTTGCATGACTTCCAAGTATTCTTTTTTCAGCACACCAATGGCGATCAGCAGCATTGACAGCCCAAGCAAACCATATCGCATAAACAGCACGGATTTATGTTTCAAGATGGGTTTCCGCCTTTCCACTGGCTTTCAGCGCCGCATTGATCGCGGTAAGGAATGCGCTGGATAAGTCTTCCTGCCCGCCAATGATGGCATTGCCAACGAGATTGCCTTCAGCATCCACAAGAATTGTTGTTGGTGTGTATTGGATATTTGCGCAAACAGTTTGAAAATCCCCATCACCAGCAATGAGTGTAATGCCTTCATATCCAGCCTCATCCAGAATGATTTTTGTAATTTCTTCATCCAGTATCCCATCCAGACAAACGGTAATCAGCTGCACATTGTCAGGCAAAGCTTTTGCAAAGGCGGCAAGGTCGGGCATTTCAGCAATGCAGGGTCTGCATGTCAGCGACCAAAAGTTAATCATGGTGATATCTTTGGCAGCAATATCATCTTGTGTGAAACTGCTGCCATCCAGCGCAGTCGCAGAGAACGACTGTAAACCGCCCTGCACAGTAGGAAGTTCAGCGGAAACTGCCCCATTACTTTCACTGGGTTTCTCACTGGGCTTCGCATCCGCAGGGGAGGAACTTTGTTGCCTGGAACAGCCGGTAATCAGCATATTTGCCACAAGGGCAGCGCAAAGCAGCAGCGTGAATCTTTTTCTATTTTTCATGGCAGTATACCTCTTGGTTTTTTAATTTTATGATACCTATATGATAACATGGAAAAATGCTTTTGTCCATTCAGCCATACACAAGTCCTGCACAAACTGGCATTATTCTTTTTGCGGGAATTGGCTATTTTATCACAGCCAAAGTGTGATAAAATAAAAGCTGTCAGAATTCATATAGGAGTGATAGGAAATGCAGAATGAACGTTATAAACTAAATCGGGAACTTGCCCAAATGTTAAAAGGCGGCGTGATTATGGATGTCACAACTCCGGAACAGGCAAAAATTGCGGAAGCTGCCGGGGCTTGTGCTGTGATGGCGTTGGAACGGATTCCGGCGGATATCCGGGCGGCTGGCGGCGTATCACGCATGAGTGACCCACAAATGATACAGGGAATTCAAAACGCTGTATCTATCCCGGTTATGGCAAAGTGCCGCATTGGGCATTTTGTGGAAGCCCAAGTGCTGGAAGCAATTGAAATTGATTATATCGACGAAAGTGAAGTGTTGTCACCTGCGGATGATGTATATCATATTGATAAAACCAAATTCCAGGTACCGTTTGTTTGCGGCGCACGCGATTTAGGCGAAGCCCTGCGCCGCATCGCGGAAGGCGCGGCAATGATTCGTACCAAAGGCGAACCCGGCACAGGTGATATCATTCAGGCAGTACGGCATATGCGCGCAATGAATGCGGAAATCCGCCGCGTACAAAATTTATGTGAAGATGAGCTGTTTGAAGCAGCGAAACAATTGCAAGTGCCTGTAGAACTGCTGCGCAGCGTCCATGAATCCGGGCGTCTGCCGGTTGTGAACTTTGCGGCAGGCGGCATTGCAACGCCGGCGGATGCCGCGCTGATGATGCAGCTTGGTGCGGAGGGCGTATTTGTCGGCTCTGGCATTTTCAAATCAGGCGATCCGGCAAAGCGTGCCGCTGCCATTGTACAGGCAGTGACGAATTATACCGATGCAAAACGCATTGCCGCGCTGTCTGCCGGGCTAGGCGAAGCCATGGTCGGCATCAATGAAACTGAAATTGCATTATTGATGGCGGAACGGGGAAAATAATATGAATATTGGGATTTTGGCATTGCAGGGTGCTTTTATAGAACACGCTGCAATGCTGGAACACTTGGGAATTGCACATTTTGAAATCCGGCAGCTGCACGATTTAAATCAGCCCCTTGATGGCCTTATTTTACCGGGTGGCGAAAGCACAACCATGGCAAAACTGCTGCATGACTTAAACCTTTTTACGCCGCTGCAAACAGCAATCCGCAATGGGTTGCCAGTTTTGGGGACTTGTGCAGGACTTATTTTATTGGCGGCGCAGGTGGAAGGTGGGAAACCATGTTTCGGCACAATGGATATTTGTGCAAGACGCAACGCATATGGCAGACAGCTTGGCAGTTTTCATGTCAGAGAAAATTTCCAGGGCATTGGGCAAATCCCAATGACATTTATCCGTGCGCCTTATATCAAAGCCATTGGCAACAAAGCAAATGGGTTGGCACAAGTTAATGGGCGGATTGTTGCCGCGCGGCAGGACAACCAGCTTGTCACAGCATTCCATCCTGAGCTGGATAAAAGTCCTGCGGTTCATGAATATTTTTTGGACATTGTACAAGGATTTATGCAAAAAGCCGTATCATAAAATAGCATTCATATCATAAATGGCAGATATACGCTGTGCAAAGCAAATATAACTTGGCAGCGTGTATCCGCCATTATTTTTTTGTATCAGTTTTCCGGATTTATAATAAACCCTGCAATTTTAAAAGAAATTTTTCTGCCGGTTTGGAAAGCACCTGGTATCGTTTCCAAATCACATATATTTCCGCCTCCAATGGCGGCGACAATGGGCGGAAACATAAAGGGCTGCCTTGGGTGTTAATAATGCCATTCAGTGCAAACGCATAGCCAAGCCCTTCTTCTACCATTAGCGAGCCATTGTAAAGCAGGTTGTAAGTTGAAATAATGTTTAATTCAAAAAGCCTTTTCCGCAGCCAGCGAGTTAATGCGCAGCCATCTTTGGTATTCCGATTAAATATAATGGGTTTATCCCAAAGATCTGTGGGTTCAATGTCAGTTTTCTTTGCCAAAGGGCTGTCCCGCCGCATAAGTATCCCGTAAGTATCTTTTACCGGTAAGGTAATGTATTCATGTTTGCTGGTATCCAACCCGCCAAAAACCAGCCCAAAATCAATCAGTCCACGGTCAAGATGCTCAATTACATCAATCGTATCCCCGCTGGCAATATGATAACGGATTTGTGGATATTCTTCCTGCAGCCCTTTGGCTGCACAGGATAAATAACGTACTGCTTGGGTTTCCCCAGCCCCAATATAAACATCACCAGAAAGAGAACGGTCAGCAAGGCTGATTTCATCCTTTGCCATTTGCATTAGGGTTGTAATTTCTTCTGCGCGTTTGCGTAAAATCATACCTTCTTCTGTTAAGGTAATTTTCCGATGCCCGCGGATAAATAATTGTTTGCCTAATTCATCTTCCAGCTCATGCAATTGACGGGAAAGGGTTGGCTGTGAAAGGTGAAGGGCATCTGCCGCGCCAGAAATGCTTTGTTCTCGTGTGACAGCAAGGAAATATTGTAAAACGCGGAATTCCATTTTCCGTCCTCCTGTTCATTTTGGGCAAGTATAGCATATTTTTTTGCATTTCGTCAAGCATCACCTGACGTAAATAACAGTAAAAAAATAATGCAGTAATCACAGCTTGCTTTTCTTAAGAAAAATTTAAATGTTTCCCCACTTTGATTTTAAGATTATCTGTGCCATAATATAGTGCAGAAAGGGGAACGGCGGTATGTATAATATATTGGTATGTGATGATGACCGGGATATCACAGCCGCATTAAAAATTTATTTGAGTGCGGAAGGGTATCAGGTTTTTGAAGCGTATACAGGGCAGCAGGCGCTGGATATCCTTAAATCACAGGAAATCCATCTTTGTTTGATGGATATTATGATGCCGGTTTTAGATGGCATTGCAGCAACTGCAAAGTTGCGGGAAATCAGCAATATCCCTGTGATCCTGCTGACCGCGAAATCAGAAGATACTGATAAAGTATTAGGGCTGACCATTGGGGCGGATGATTATGTGACAAAGCCATTTAACCCGTTGGAGGTGGTGGCACGGGTGAAAAGCCAGCTCCGGCGATATACCATGCTGGGAGCTATCCCAGAAAAACGCGCCAGCAGCATTACCATTGGCAGCATTATGCTGGATGATGACAGCAAACAGGTAACAGTGGATGGTGAACCGGTTTCGCTGACACCGATTGAATATAACATCCTATATTTGCTCATGCGCAACCCAGATAAAGTTTTTTCTTCTGCAAAGATTTATCAGCTTGTTTGGGAAGATACAGTATATGGCGGGTCGGATTCCACCGTTGCCGTACATATCCGGCACTTGCGGGAAAAGATTGAAATCAATCCGGCAGAACCTCGCTATTTAAAAGTCGTTTGGGGGCAGGGGTACAAATTCTGTGCCCATTAAAAACAGGAAGGTTCAGGTGATATCGTGATGAATAAAAAAAGATATACGGCGCCATCAAAGCTGGCTGCTTGGATGCTGATGGTTGCATTTTTAATTTGCAGCTGTGTTTTTGGGGCATGTACAATCGCGGCGGCTTTGGTTGGATGCTATAATCAAGGATTATTGTCAGACACCGACGCATATCAAAGCGGTTTTTGCTGGAACGAAGCGCGGTATTATTCTTATTGGGCAGATGATTGGTATAATTTATCTGAATCAAACAAATTAGTAACCCTTTCTTATAGCGAACAGCAGCGGTATGAACAACTTACAGAATTTCTGACAAGATCCAGCTTGATTGCCGAGCGCATTGATGAAAATAACAATGGCATTGTCAAACAGGCAATTTTGAAACCAATCCCAGAAAACGCGATAAAATATGCGTATTTTGACGAGGATGATACCGGTAATACGGCAGGATACCAGATTTATATTGACCCCACTTCCCGTTTTGGTGATATTTTTACACAGTCCGCACTCCTTTATGACCGTTGGCAGGCGGAAGGATGGCAATTCCCTGTCTTTCTTGTGGTGTTTGGTGCGGCAGCGCTGGTTGTATGGATTTTCCTGCTGTTTACAGCAGGACATAGCCCAGATGGCACAATTACATTAAAAGGGTTTCATACCATCCCATTTGATGTTTTGACACTGATGATTGCTGTGGTTAGCGGGCTGCTGCTATCTGCTTGTGTGGGGCTGCAATCTACCATCCATATGACATATGGGTTAAACTGGGGGTGGATTTTTAAAATACTGGCAGCCTGGGCGGCTGGCATTGGCGCAGTGGTATTCCTGATTATGGTTTGGGTGCATACCATGGCAGCACGGATAAAAGCAAAAGCATTTTGGTGCAGTACGATCATTGGCAGGCTTTGCCTAAAAATCAGCCATGGGCTTCGCCATGGTGTGGGACAGGTCATAGAAGCGGGGCGCAATGCCAAACAGCAGCATGACAAAAAAGAAGACGAGGGCAAACAGCCTTTCCTGGATGGCGTACAGGAAAAGCTGAAAGGCATCAATTGGCGGTATAATAAAATAACGGCGTTGTTTTCCACCATAGGGCGTGGGATATATGCGGCAATCCGGCAAATGATAGAATTATTCCTGCATATTGGTGTCATTTGGAAATTATGCGCCATTACCGCGGCAATCCTGATTATTACGCAATGTATTGCAGCCTGTAATGATGACAGCGCATTCCCACTGGTGCTGATGATGGATGTGATGATTGTGCTTGCGGTTGCTTTTTTTGCCCGGCAGCTTGACCGGCTGAAACAAGGCGGCGCACGCCTTGCCAGCGGGGATTTATCTTATAAAATCCCAACTGACCATATGTATTGGGATTTACAGCAGCACGCGCAAGATTTGAATGCCATATCTGATGGCATGGCAGTGGCAGTTGAAGAACGCCTGAAAAGTGAACGCATGAAATATGAACTGCTGACCAATGTATCCCATGATATCAAAACCCCACTGACCTCAATTATTAACTATGTAGAATTGCTGAAATCCGAACCGGCAGGTAGTGAACAAGCAAAAGGTTATATTGAAGTGCTTGACCGGCAGGCGGCAAAGCTGAAAAAACTGATTACAGATTTAATTGAAGTCAGTAAGGCAACTACTGGCAATATCACAGTACAAGCAGAACGCACCCATGCTGGGGAATTGCTGCGGCAATGTGTTGGCGAATACAGTGAACGGTTTGAAGAAAAAGAATTGGAAACGGTATTGACGATGCCAGCACAGGAACCCTCGATTTATGCGGATGGACGGCTATTATGGCGCATTTTTGACAACCTGCTTGGCAATATCTATAAGTATGCCATGCCTAAAACACGGGTTTATATTGATTTGGCAACAAAAGAAAACCGAGTTTTTGTGTCGCTAAAAAACATTTCCCGTGAGCGGCTGAATCTTGCCAGTGATGAACTGATGGAACGGTTTGTGCGCGGTGATGCTGCCCGCACAACCGAAGGCAGCGGCTTAGGGCTATCCATTGCGCGCAGTTTGGCAGAACTGATGCAGGGCAAATTTGAACTGACAGTGGACGGCGATTTGTTTAAGATTGTTTTGATTTTCCCGCAGATGCCAGATAGCGCCGCTGAAAAATGATAAAAATCCCCTCCCTTGTCAGTGCAAAGGAGGGGGTTTTTCATTTGTCAGTCATCAGGGCTTAACAGTACCGAAGCATAAAAAATACCATCTTTCCATTGGAATTGCGCACCGCCATGATATCGCTGTGCCACCATGCTGACAGAAGCTGTGCCAAGCCCAAACCCCTTGTGCTTGCTGGAACATAGCTTGCCATTTTCCCAAGCTGGCGGATTGGGACAGGTATTATCTACGGTTATGGACAGGATAGATGCGCTGTGCTGCATGATATGGGCTTGGATTGCTGCGTATTCCTGTCCTGCACAGCATTCCAGTGCATTTTCCAGCAGGTTGCCTAACAAAACACAAAATTCTGGTTCTGGAATAAGAAGGGCTTGATCCATCTCCACCACAATTTGTATTTTTGTTTGGTTCTGCGCTGCTTTCCCCGCGTAAAACCGCAGCACAGCATCTACTGCATAATTACTGCAATATGGTTTTCCTTCATCAAAACTAGGACTGTCTTGTTGATATTTCGCCATATAATCAGATAAGGCGCTCAAATCATTTTTGCTGATGCAGTCCTGGATAATTGTAAAATGATGGCGCATATCATGCTGTGCCCGGCGGGCCTCCTCGATGTTCTTTTTTAAGTTTTTATATTGTGCTGCTTGCAAAATGAATTGATTGTTTTCCTCTTGCAGTTGTAGGTTTTTCCGGGCTTCCTCTAAAAACTGCTGTAGCATATATAACGTCAAAAGCCCGCCCGCATGAATTGCCCAAAAGAACAAGGTATTCCAAAACGATTTTGAAAAAGCGGCAACACTGCCCGCAGAGAATAAGCAATAATAATTTACCGCGCAAAAAGTCGCTGGAACGCCCCATAAATAAGTCCAAACCTGTTTATTGTCCCCAAGTTCGACTTGTGGGCGGATGTTTTCTTTTAGATAGTGTCTACACAAGGTAGAGGAATTGTGATAGAATAGAAGCATCAAAAA
>CAJUDU010000079.1 GCA_910584935.1 uncultured Butyricicoccus sp.
ATTGCTGGCATCTGCAACTTTGACCGCTTAGCTTAATTTCGCAAGAGGTCTATTGGTCAAAATGTTGCGAATTACTTGATGTGACCATGTTTTTACCCCTCGTGCTGTTGGTAAACCTTCACTGTCCAGCATCCTTTTAATGTCTGCCAAACTGCTGCCATCCAGATAACTGCGAAAGATTCTTCGCACAATCTGTGCTTCGGATTCCACGATTTCCGGCTTACCATCTGCACCTTTTTGGTAGCCAAGCAAGGCACGATATTGGAATGCAACATGACCTGCCTCCATACTTTTTTGTTTGCCCCAAGTCACATTTTTACTCAGCGATTCCGACTCTGCCTGCGCAAATCCGCTGAACAATGTCATAATAAATTCACTGGATTGTGTCAGTGTGTCGATGTTCTCTTTTTCAAAAATAACACCAATTCCCCGCGCTTTCAGCATACGTACAGTTTCCAGGCAATCGACAGTATTCCGTGCAAATCTGGACAGTGATTTTGTTAGAATGATGTCAATGCTGCCGCGCTTGCACGCAGCAATCATTCGGTTAAATTCCGTGCGTTTTTGCAGGCTTGTACCTGTAATTCCTTCATCCGCAAACAGACCTGCCATTTCCCATTCCGGATTTTCCGCAATCTTTTGGGTGTATGTCCTTTTCTGTGATTCATAGCTGTTTAGTTGTTCTTCACTGTCTGTGCTGACCCGACAATATGCCGCAACACGTATTTTATTACACCTGCGTGATTTTCGTTGGGATATTACATCCCTTGTTGCTGGGATGATTGTTACACGTGGTTCAGAAGTTTTCTGTACCATGAAAATCCCTCTTTTCTTCAGCTGTTATGCGTTAAAATATACGGATAACTTCCTCTTTAGATGATCTTATAATATGTAAATTTCCTGTTTAGAATCTTTCTGTTTTCCCAGTCAGTTTTGCTTATTTCAAACAGTCATATCTTGCGGATACTGCTTTCAAAATCAATTGCATGATCTCTTGTGGATTGTTCGGATTCTCCATTTCACGCCGGATCATATTTTCCAATTTGAATACTTCATCCGATGGCTGATAATCTTGTATTTCCATTTTTTGATGTGATTCCGGCTGCACCTGAATATTCTTCTCTCTTGATGCACGGTTCTGCTTTTTTCCTGCAGTTTTACTACGAATGATGACTTGAACAGCTTGAAAATCTTCTGATTGGATGATTTCTGGATATCCGCTTTCCCCTGTATAACGTGGATTTTCTAACATCCTTTTAATCTTATGCTTATTCCAAGATGCTGAATCCTCACTATACGGGATGTTTTCTGCATTTAACAAGTCGGATATCTGCTGATATGATTCACCTAACTGGTAAATCTCAAAGATCCTTTTCACAATTTTGGCTTCCTGCGGATGTATGGCAAATGTACCGTTTTCAATTGTATATCCATATAAAATCTTGCGATTTTTCATCGGCTGTTCTCCTGTAAATGTTCCGTAAATTCCAGTCCACCGAACAGTCGGAACCGAATGCAGGTTTGCGATTCTGCAATGATTTTCTGGGCCAGATTCGCGAATAGTTCCTCATCGAAAATTTCCAGGTTTTCTGCACCATGTTGGATAATCTCTGCAACCTGCCGCAGGGTTTCTATGGTTTCATCGACATCTTCATTTTTTAACATTTGCCGCCGCTTTGCACGCAGTTTCGTTAGTTTTACATCGATTTCACTCCGTTTTGCAATGCAGGCATCCATATCTAGAAGCCCCATTCGCTGCAGCTGATTGATTTTGTGGTTCTGTTCCGCAGCTTCAGCAATCGTTTTGTTAATTTCCAACATTACAGAATTATTCCGCTGTAATGTCTTGTTTAATTCATCCAGTTGTTGAAACATCGGTGCTAAAATAACATCCTGATGCTGTTTCAGCTTGTTATACATTCGGATAAATGCGGCATAAATTTCTGTTTCAGGGATTCTGCCGATTGGACATTCCGAAGCATCATCATTATGTTTTCGGCAAACCCATACAACATATCCTCTCTTAGTCTGCCGCCTGCAAAATGGTGTTCCACATCTTCCACAAACCATTTTTCGTGTTAAGGGATATACTTTTTCATCCTGCATTTCTCGTTTTGCTCTGCGTTTCCGCAGTTTTTGCGCTTGCGCGAAAACTTCATGTGTTATGATTGCTGGGTGTGTATTTCGGATGTAATATTGCTCTTTTTCACCATGATTATCTTTCTCAGTGAAGGGTAACATTTCGGATGTATATGTTTTCTGACATAAGGAATCGCCAATATATTTTTCATTGGCAATCATATATTTGATTTGTCCAATATTCAGGTTTATCCCGTTGTCATTTAACATTTTCACTATATGCCGAATGCTTTTCCCTTGCACATATTGTTGGAAAATCCAGCGGACAATTTCCGCTTCTTCCGGCACAATTTCAAGGAATTTTTTGTTTTTCAGGCGATATCCATATGGTGCGTTACAGGTAATAAACTCCCCGCGCTGCATCCGCCGCTGGTAACTGATCCGCAGATTTTGCGAAATGGATATAGATTCCTGCTGCGCTAATGCGCCAGAAACACTTACCAGCAATTCTGTGGAAAGTGTTTCCGTCTGAATGTTATCTTCTTCAAATTCAACTGTGACGCCAAGTGCCATCAGTTCCCGCAATGCGACCAGACAATCACGAGTATTTCGTGCAAATCTGGAGATTGATTTCACCAAAATTTTATCGATCTTGCCTTTTCGACAATCCCGAAGCAAGCGGTTGAAATCTTCACGCTTGTCCATCCTCGTACCAGTCAAACCTTCATCCGCATAGATATCTACAAATTCCCAACCATCATGCGCTTCAATTTTTGCCGTATAACTTCGGATTTGCGCCGCATAGGAATGAAGCTGGTCGTCAGAATCCGAACTGACCCGGCAATATGCCGCAACCCGCAAAATCTTATTTTGCATGATTGTAGGCGGGATAATCTTCACTTTTCCCATATAAAATCACCTCTTTTCCTATCTTTACAACAACATTACTACACCTTTTCGCAAATATCCAGCACTATTCCCAAACACTTGCCGGACGGTATTCCTGCGTGGCAAGATCTTTTGCGACAGCAAATTCTTCTGCTGTCAACAGGCCGCGCTTGAACAATTTCTTCAACAATTCCAAGATAATAATGTAGGCAATTTCATTCTTGATATTTAACATTTTCATGACTCCATAAAATAATCTTTAGTTTTCTTTTCGTGGATAAATTTCTGAACATCCTTCAGTTCAGATGTGATCTGCATCTTCGGCAAAGTCCGCCGGACATCATCAAAATAACGCTGTCCTTTTGCTGCACGTTCATCCAGAATCGCAATCACACAACTGTCATTTTCGGTACGGATTACCCGTCCAAAACCCTGTTTTAATTTAATTTGCATATCTGGAACAACAATTGCGCGGATAAACTCCTGCAATGTTGAATAATTACTTTTTAGGTGGTTTTGCATCTCATCCGGATAAGGAAACGGCAAGCGCGGAATCACCAGCAACGACACACAATCACCTGAAAAATCGAATCCTTCCCATGCTGCACCTGCCGCCAGCAGTACACTTCCTGGACAACATTTAAACTGTTTCAGGATATGCTTTGCATTTCGGCTCATAGTGAACAATGGGTACGGTAACTTCGCGGCATTCAGCCGGATTTGTACTGCTGACATGACTGCATAAGATGTGAACAATATTAGTCCATGTCCATGTGTTGCGTACAGCAAAGCAGTGATTTCCTGCGATATTTGGTCGAAATACGCCTTGCTTTTCTGTTTCGGCGGTGAATTTGGTAAGTACAGCAGGCAGTTTTTCTCATAGTCAAAGGGCGAAAGAGAAACAGATTCTGTAACACGATGATTGCCTAACAAACCGACTTCTGCTTTGAATCTGCTGAAATCTTCCCCCACAGAAAGTGTGCCGGATGTTAATATGATCGGTTGCTGCCTGCTCCAAAATATGCGGTTTAGCTGGTCTAATAAGTTCAAAACTGCCGCACAGAATTTTGGATTTTCATCCTCGTCTATTGCAATATATCGGAACATTTCATCTGAATCTGAACATAAAACTTCTGTCATGGATAGTAGTTTTTTCAGTTTTTGCTGTGTAGATTTAGATAATGATGCTCCTGTCTTTTCGTCAATATTCTGCAAGATTCGATAAATTGCCGACAGTATCGGAAGAAAGTTTGGGAAATCTAAAGATGTTGCTGATGTTTCCGTTTTCGCACACAGTTTTTTCTGCAGAATCCCCAAAAATCCTTGCAGGTTCTTCGCTTCTGCAAAACATTTTTCTTTCTTCAGACTGTCAATTATCGCTTGAATATCTTCTAATTCAAGTGATATTCCGAACATTTGCTGTGCCGCTTCCGGCAGTTTATGTGCTTCATCAATAATCAGAACAGCACTGTCCGGAAGGATGGTTTTACGTCCACTGGTACGATGAATCGCATCTGCCAACAACAGATTATGATTGCATATCTGAAACAAATATCGGTTTAGCCCGCAAGATTTCACAAATAATTGATATCTGCAATTATTTCTCTTGCAATCACAATGTTCCGGAACATGGATTTGCTCTAAATTGTGCTTGCTAATATGCTTTATCGCATCAATATCCAACTTCGTCCGCAGGGAGAGCAGCGTTTTTGCTGCTCTCCTGTTCTTTTCTTTGAAGTGAATCCTTTGCAAGTGGCGCTCTAACCGTTCATCGCACACATAGTGCGATTTTCCTTTACGGACAACTGCCCGGATTGGGCTATGTATTATGCCATCATTCAGCAAAGTCTTTGACAAAAACGGCAGGTACTCATTTTGTATCGCGTTTTGCAGCGCAATGCTGGATGTGGATATAATCAGTGGCTGGAAAGGTTGCCCACTTTCTGTGCCGCTGATATGGTATACAATTCCTGCCGCCAAATATGCGTAAGTTTTGCCAATTCCAGTTCCTGCATCACATAATGCAATCTTTTTGTCGAACATTGTATCCAGTATCCGATGACTGAGCCGGATTTGTTCTGCCCGTTCCGGCATACCACACTTTGGCAGCAGTGCTTTGAAAATATGCTCCAGTTTTTCATGGGCATCTTTGATTTTTGTGATCATTCGAGATATTTCCTCTCAAATTTTATGATTTCATCGTATTTGCAGCTCGCACCCCCGATGAAAAAGGGAACAATTCGGGCAGGCTGGCAGCCTCCGCGGGCATATTCCAAGGGTCTTTACTGCTTTCAACCCAAGGGCAGCTCTCCTGTCTGATGTGCAGGTCGACATCTACGTATCATTATCTCCTGGAGCATCGTCATCGCGAACAGTTTTGCCAAAACTGCTCCGCTGCCGTATGAAATCGCTCGCCAAAAAGGATTTTGCTCCCTTCCAGGTCATGGCGCATACGGCAGCTTTGCTCATCTGCCCCGGGCTGTACCCGATTGCTGATTCTTCAATTTTCAAGGTCCAATGTAAAGGTCCTATTCAACCCCTATACTTCTTATCCCGAAATATTCGGGGGTGCAAACCCTATTTCTCAAAAAAACTTTTTAATTTTTTTGAGAATGCGTTCTTTGCGTTTGTGGATTGCCATATCCGAAACGCCAATCTTCCTTGCATATTCCCGAATTGGAACCTCATCGAAATACAGTGTCTGAATCAGCTGCTTTTCATCCGCAGTCAATGCAGCAAGTGCAGTAATAAGCTGCGCTTTATGTACCTCAAGCTTGTGTTGTTCTTCTTTTTCAAGCACAACATCTTCTGCTGATGGTGTATTGTCATCTGCATACAAGTGAAGCGGAATCCCCTGCTCTTTCAGGTATTCCAGCGAAACCTCACGCATACCAGACTGCCACGCTTGTTCCTCAAGGTAACGCTCCCTGCGATCCATTTGAGAATACGCCAGGAACACTTCCTCCGTGACTTCAACATCAACACCATCCACAGTGATGATATTTGCGATAACCTGCCCATTTTCATCATAAACGCGGCGATAATTGCGTTCTTTCTGCCATTTTTTCATCGTATGTTCTCCAATCTTGATTTTTTTGCGGAAACCTAAGATTGGAGATTATGGATATTTCGCGATGTATGCTTCCCACTGACAGGTTTTCATTGCCCTGACTCCATTTCAGGAAACAATAAGAAACACGTAATGTTTTCTGTTTAACAACTTTGCATATACAAAACAGCTTCTTTTGTGTCCTTTTGAAGATGTAGGGAAGTCTTAAAATGTGGTTTTGCATTTTTCATGCAATAAAAAGCACAAAACAAAAATATAGGAACAGCTTTTAAGCTGTTCCTATATTTTTACTTTGTAATTTTGCCGGATTTTTGTGTATCTTCAATTGCCTGTTTCAGAATATCTGGCACAGGCAAACCAATATCCACTGCATTTTCTAGCACAGAAATACTTTCATTACATATATAGAAAATTGTAATTGCTGTCCCAAGTGTATTTCCATGCCCTATCACAGCGTGATCAAAAAGATATCCCAATGCAATAATCATAAAAGTCAACAATTTTCTGCAAATTCCGGCAGCACCGATTTTGCTGGATAGTTTTCGTTTTACAATTGCCCGCAAAATTCCACTGATATAATCAAAACAGACACATATAATCAGTACATATAACAACGAATCCATTTGATTTACCAGGTAATTTCCTGCGCATTGCACCCAATCAAACAACATATTTATTTTCATCTCCTGGAAAAATATTTTATTTATACATGGTTTTCATCCGGCTGATGTACAAATCTTTTGTCTTTCAAAAAGTAAAGAGCATTTTTTATTGATATCTGTAAATGCTGTAAATAGAAAACTTAAAACATTCCCTTTCAATAAATATAGACAAGACTTCTGTTTGGTTTTGTTGCACTTGGTCAGTGCTTTTTTGCCTAATACAAAAATTAATTTTTTTGCGCGGTTCCCGAACAGCCCGACATCGATTTTAAGTAGAATTCTGTACTTTTTTCGCCTGTAAATATGATATTTCGCCATTTTTCACCCTAAAACGTTCCGCGTTGTATATAACAACGTACCACGTGATATTTTCAAATGATTAATCTTCTGCGATAATATAGATAACTGAAAGGCGGTGCGTCTTATGAAAGAAAAATGGTATACACAATGGGAAGCTTTTGGCAAACGCATTCAGCTGACAAGAGAAAAAGCAGATATCACACGCGAACAACTTGCCCATGCCATTGGTCTTTCTAAAGAAAATCTCAGAAGAATTGAATGTGGACAGCAATCAACAACCATAGAAACGCTATATAAAATTTCCTGCATCTTGAATGTTTCTGTTGACTTCCTGCTGCTTGGTACGCAGCCTTCTAATGAAGATGATGCCGCACCCCAACAGACTCAAACCGACAAAGAGCAAATTTATGCACTGCTGCAAAACCTTTCGCCAATGCAAATGCACTTTGCCTGCCAATTTTTAAACGCATCCATACAATTCTTCAATAGTTTCCTACACGACAAGGAGATATAACAAATATGCCAGAATTAATTGAGTCCTTTCTTCAAAATCACAAATTATATAAACTTTTATGTCAGATCGCCAAACAGGATGACAAGGCTTTGGAAACACTTTTTCGAGATTACAGTGCTTTTATTTATAGCCATATTATGAATTACACTTCTGATAAAGATATTGGCGAGGATATCTTGCAGGAAGTATTTATCCGGCTATACCAACTAAAACCACAAAACATCCCGAACCGAAATTGTACCGGCTGGCTTGTTCAGGTAATCCATAACACAGCGTATACATATTTAGCAAGACTCACTGCAAAAACCAGCAAAGATATCCCACTGTTAGATTCTGATAAGTCTGAATTGTTACCAGAACCTTTCCCAGAAGATAGTATTTTGTTTTCAATTGATTTCAGTAATTTATTGCAAAGACTTGACACAACGTCCCGTCAAGTCTTATTATTACGATGTCAGGGATATTCATTTGAACAAATTGCGGCACAACTTCAAATGAGTTCTTCTACTGTGCGCAGCAAATATTCCAGAACCATACAAAAACTAAAAATGAGATTGGAGAAATATTATGAAACAGACAGTTAATGAAAAAGAATTGCTTGAATACTTTGCACGCCATACATTTGAGGATAAAAAAGACAACTTATCCGCAATAAAAAAACGTTTAGGCATTTCTGAGGAGACTGTGCGAAAAGCATCTATGCTTCGCAAAAAGAAACTTTGCTATGCTTTATCCGGCGCATCGCTTCTTTTGTCCTTGATTCTTTATTTTGGATGCCGCACATTTCTGTTCAGCGATACTGCCAGAACATATTTCGCCGCGAAACAGGATTATTTGCAAATTTTTAATAATATGCAGCATCCATTTGTGATTCAAGGGATGACCGCAATATGTATCCTGCTGCTTATCGCCGCGCTTTCTTTTTTCATCGCCGGTGTATTTCTCGAAAAAAAACAAAAAAAATAAGAAAAACTGCAACATTTTCATACCGCCTCTTAGTCTATATATATGTAAGCCTAAAATATATGGACTTGAGAGGTGTTTTTTATGAAAAAAATTATCAACATGACAGGCTGCTTACTCCTTATTCTGGCTGGGATTGTCACTGCCCATGCTTATGCGATTCTGTCTGCGGGTGGGTTTACACCATACCCGACACAGGTCGTTTGTCATCAGGGTTTTGCATCTTCGGTGAAAAGTGCTGTATCTAATGCGTGCAGCGCCTGGAACAACGCTGGTGTAGGTACATTGGTTACCCGCTCATCCAGCACACACAGCAATCAATCTGATTTTCCGCTGAAAAATAACGCAAATCAGATTACCACCATTTCATATGGACAAACACTGGATGTTATGTGCAGCAAATTGACACAGGTAAAAGTTATTGGGTTCAAGCGATACAACACAGAAGTGGATATCAACATCAACACATCATACCCTTGGGCAACCAATGGGGATTCAAAGGCTTACGATGTGCAAAATGGTATTACACATGAACTGGGGCATTTGCTGGGGCTTGATGAGGAACGCAATAAGACAGGCAGTACCATGTATTTTCAGTTAAGATTGGGTGAAACGCTCAAGCGCACTTTGGATTCTGATGATATTGAAGGGTTAAAACTGATTTATTAAGCAGGTACACCTGCGGAGGGATAACAAAATGATTGACTCTATTACAATAAATGCAGTGGCTGGATTTTTGGCTGCATTGTTCGCCATTTTAAGTTTTTTCTCTGCCCGGCAAATCCAAAAGAATACGGACAGGAGAAATGATTTCATTGCTGTGCATCAATATATGAAAGCACTTGAACAGCGTTCTTTTATTGACGCCCGCGCTCATGTGTATAAACTGGCAGAATCCGGTCAGCCCTTAACCAAGGAAGATAAAAATGCTTCACTCATTGTGAATTTTTATCATCATTGGGGGCTGCTTGCGCAAAAAGGTTATTTGCCGATGTGGGTATTTGAAGAAGCTGGGCATGGCATGGTCAGAATGTATGAAATGACTGAAACATACATCGAAACCCTTCGTAAACTACACCATGACAACACCTATGGCTGTTACTTTGAATGGCTGTACAAACAAATTGTACGTAAGAATCCTTCCATATAAACCTTGCTTTCTCTCTTTTGTCGCGTATGATTTCCCAAATTTTTGTTGCTGTATTTTTCATTACAGCGGAAAGGACTGCTATTATGATGAAGAAAAAATTATTCATTTGTTTGTTGTGTTTCTGCCTGGGGGTAGGTGTCTATCAAATGCTCCCACGTGAAACTTACATACGTGCTGTGATGTTGTATAAATAAAGTTGACACCTTCAACACAAAAAGAAAGTGATAAAA
>CAJUDU010000080.1 GCA_910584935.1 uncultured Butyricicoccus sp.
GCTATTTTGTTGATTTAGTACACCTTCCGCGATTTTTCAAACAAGGCCTAGTGTTCTCGGAAATTCAAATACTTTTTTGATTTTATATTGCTTTTGATCTAAATCATGAATCTGTTCAAATTCGCAATACTTTGATAATGTATTATGGAATGCTGTGCGCTGCCGTGTTCCTGTAAATCGTTCTCTTTTGTGATAGTCCCGTTTCTGTGCTTCTGTACATAGCATATCAACCAAAGTACTTTCTCCATACTTGCCAGGCTTCAATAAAATCAGGCTCATGCGCGATTACTCCTTTCAATGTTACAATGTGGATATCTTACAAATATACTGTTTTGTGCAATCATAGGCAATCACTCCTTTGAATTGTCCTCATTTTGGCGAAAAAAACGGACAATTTATTCTTGACGCGATATATAAACCTGTGCTATACTGTATTTGTAATAATAGAATGATTATTTATGTCTCGTCTATTTCTATCTTAACCTGTGGCTGGTCTGTTGTCAACAGGTTTTTTATGAATGTTTTGTAAGTGATGCCCGCTTGTGAGTGACAGCCCATTTGCTGGACGGCTTTATTATTTGCTAAATGCCCATACTACCGTCTGTGATGCGCTGTGTGGCGTTTTGTGGGCTTAGGCATAAAACTATACCTTGCTTCAAAGGGCTGGTTATACGGCGCGTATGCGCGTTTGATAGGAGGGCTTATCATGGGAACAGAAAAGAAACGCAAGGATGCACAGCAAGCTATTTTATATGAATTACGCAGATTGCTTGTCAAGTCCGGGAAAGATAGTTATACAATAGAAGAATTGTGCAATTTCATTGATACCGTTGCGGAAGCGAAAGCGCAAGAATAACCGAATCTCAAAACAGAAACCGGTTCCAATTCCCTGTGTCGGATCTAACACGCTGATTCCCTTTGTGTTAAAATAAATGAATGCCGCCCCCTGTACTGGTTCTGATGGTATAAGAGGCGGCATTTGCGATTTAACCGAAAATTACACTGTAATTACGTGGGCTTGAGCAGTTGTAGCTCTTTACCCTATGTAACTATACCTTATTAGACACAAGCGTAAAATTCAACGTATTTCATTGGGCTTTTTAGTTAATGCCTGTGATAGTGTAGATAATGCCCTTGTAAGTTTCAAACTTAAAGCAACCTGGCATTACTGCATATGCGGTACGCAATTTATCAATAATATGTCGGTTTGCTGGATTCCATTGCGCCATACGGTTAAACATATTGAATGGCGTGACAATATCGCTTAATACAACCGCGCCATCAATAATATCAATCCTGTGGAAGTAGAAACCTTCAAAGAAACCGGGCATATTTTTATGTTCGACTTTTGCATAGAAATGCCCATAGCCTTCCGTAAGCAGATCTACAACATGGTTTGCACGATGATTGACAATCGGATCACCAGACACAGCTTCAAGCTTATCTTTTGTGCCTTTATAGTCGGCAATTAACCGCTTTGCAAACTTTTTTGCTTGCTTGTAAGTCGGGAAGGCGTGCTGCTCTATAATGTCATCGACTTCAAAATATTGCTTGCGCTTATGACCTTCGCTTTCTTGTGCTGGAATTGTCAGCTTGTAAATATCATACACGCCGTTGTAGTCCATCAATTTAATACATTCCATTGCTTTCAATCTCCTTTGGTTTGTAAATTATATCAGAAGGCGGAACATTCCGACCGCTGAATACATTATTGAAAAGTCGCGATTTGCTACTTTTGGAGTGTGCCCTGAAATGGGCATGGGGATATGTCACAAAATGCGACACAAGGGGGGTTGTAACACAGAACACCCCTATATTAAACCTAGGCTTGAGGGAGTCGCGCTTTGCTACTCCCATATTAACCATAACCAATTTAATGATAGTTTCAATCCAAGTGGGATAATAAATATGGATTTGCCGTGGGAATGCTTTTTGTTTGGGATTAAATATCATCCCGCTTGAATAGTAGTAAACCTAAATACTTAAATTAAGTACACAGGTCAAAAACTGTGCCAGCATTTCAGCTTTGATACTGTCTTGATAAGTCGCACCCCTCGCGAGGTGCGTGGATTGAAATATAGCTAATATCGTGCCATGATTCAGGATAATCTTTGATATTGGTAAGTAAGCTTACCAGTGATTGCACAACTTCTGCAAGGTTGCTGTCTTCTTTCTTTGCCGCAATTGCAGCCAATTCAAATATAACGTGTTTCATTTCTTTAATTCCTTTCCGGGCTTTGCGCCCTGTCCGCTGTGGTTTGTTTCATTTGATGTGTTTATTATAATGTATCTAAGCTTAGACATCAATGCGCAATTGATACAAATATCTAGGCATAGATTTATACAATTTGTATCTAGGCATAGAGTTGCATTTTAGTTATAATAATGTTATGCCGAAAAACACTATATTTATTTGAAAGGGTGATACTATGGCAGAAAAGACGGAAGCGCAAAAACGCGCACAAAAAAACTATATGGAAAGGTTTGCAGTTGCGCGTGTTCGCTTAGAAAAGGAGCGTTATGAAGCCATTCAAGCCCATGCACAAGCCCATAAAGAAAGCGTAAACAGCTTTATTAAACGTGCAATAAATGAAACCATGGAACGGGATAATAATTCTGTGGCTGATTCTAAGGATGAATAATATGATAGAAATTGAAAACTTACGGGGTTATTATAAAAAAGATGCAATTATTATCAGCCTTCACGCGCAAGAACGGTTAAGGCAAAGAGGAATAAAACAAAAAGATATTAAAAACTGTGTTATGACAGGAGAAATCATAGAACAGTATCCCGATGATTTCCCATTTCCTAGTTGCTTGATATTTGGATATACGGTTCATAATATTGTAATACACGTAGTAATGAGTGATGAAGGCACAATAGGACGTATTATCACAGCTTATTTCCCGAATACTGAAAAATTTGAATCTGATTTAAGAACCAGAAAGGGGCGCAATAAATGAGGTGTATGAGTTGTAAATATGGAAAAATGCAAGATTCAGTAACTACGTATTTTACAAAACTGGATTATTGTTATGTGATTATTGAAAATGTACCATGCCTGAAATGCAGTCAATGCGGTGAAGAATTTTTAGTTGCGTCTGTGGCTGAAAAGATTGATGATATTTTGGATAGCGTGGAACGGATCTCAAGCAAAATATTCATTTTAGATTATGCTACCGCCGCATAAATAAATTAAGGGGAATTATCAAAAACGGTTTCGCATGAAATTACGATTGTCGAATATACACAGGGCGCGGCTTAACTGGATAGCATTTCGCCATTGACTGGATAACGTTTTGTTATTGAGTTGGTGAAACATAACAGCGTTGCCACTGCTGGCAATGACACAGCGCAGATAATAGAGTGTTGCGGATTTGCAAGAGGGGTTGCAGACATGATACAATACTTTCGGCAGAAGTGCCGATAATTATAAGATTAGCTGATGATGAAGGTGCCCGAATTGAAATCAGGTACTCAAGCTGATGATTATATTATAACATAGATTACGGTTAGCATCTGTATCTAATATGCAAGATAAATAACATGGATTACGGTTTTAATATGTACAAAATATACAAAGGGGATTTTTTTAATGGCAGTATCAAAAGCACATATAAAAGCAAGCAATAAATACAACGCACAAAATTACAAAAAAATTCAAGCAAATATAAAACCAGAAGATTATGATTTTATAGATAATTTCTGCAAATCAACCGGGATCAATAAAGCGCAACTAATTGTAAAAGCGATAAGATATTGCATAGAACATGATATCCAGTTGCAGTGATAACAACTTGTAGAGAGCTGAAAATTTTCAGCTCCTTTAGAAAATATGATATCCGAACATAAATAAAGCGACAGATTAAACGCCTGCCGCTTTTACTCTATTTGCTTTGTTTTAACTCCCGCTTGTACTTGTAATAGGTATTGCGTGAAAGCCCTGCCAGCTTCATTACTTCTATATCGGATAAGCTGCCGCCAAAGTCCCGGCTATGCTTTATAATAACCTGTTTCGCTGTTATACTCTTGCGTGTTATTAGCTTTGCGCCTTGTCGCTGTCCTATCTGCTTACCCTGCAAGCGGGCTGTTTGGATGCCTTCACAAGTGCGTTGCCGTAGGTCTAAAACTTCTTTTTCTGCCTGTTCAAAGGCGATTTGAATCTGTTGCTTTGCCAGTGCCATTAAATATTGATTGATGCCGGACAAAATTAAATCAAGGCTGGTATTAGTCATCGGGATACTTTTGCTTAAAGCATTTTTATATGTATCGGTATTGATATGTGGCTCTTTCAGGAATACAAGCCGGATGCCTTGTTTGAACAATGATTCATACACCGTAAAGCCCTCATCTGCTGTGCGGCTCATACGCGATACACTGTCAAATACAATGGTATCATCCCGCTTGACAGCTTTTATTAACTTGTGCCATTCTTTGCGCTGGAATGTTGTGCCAGTAAAAGTTTCTTGAATTATGAACGCTGTGGGAAATGCCTGCTTAATGTTGCGAATTTGTCGGTCAATGCTTTGTTTCGCTGTACTGATACGTACATAACCATAAATAGACATAGTAAAACTCCTATCTGAAATAGTATTAAATTTGACGGTCATTAATAAAACTATCGCAATGGAAATCAAATTATCTGTGGATAATAGAAACTTTTCATACTTTTTGTGCATACATTAAATTTGATACTAAAGCTGCAAACAAAAACCCCGCTTCATAACATGGGGGTAATTTACATTTTGAAATTCAATTCGTTTTAGGGGCAGGCAATGTATATTTGCTGAATATGCAAGAAAAATTAACCACTTATAAAACTGATAGAAAAAATGCCGGATTATATGCGGTTTCGTAGTTTTTGATGGTTTTAAGGCGTTAAAAGTTGAAAAATCTCCTTTGGTAAGGATGAGGTCGACCGTTCAAATCGGCTCAACAGCTCCCATTTTTTTGCCGCCTGAATGGATAATTCGGGTGGCTTTATTATATTTCCAGCACTTTTATGCCGTCTGGAGGCTGATTATATTGATATATCGTTCTCATAAAAACCCAGCAATACAGAAAAAAGTCCTTGCACTGCATGATTTATCATGCTTTGGACGTTCATCCCTTGTGCCAATTATTTCAGTTATCAGCGCGATGGGACATCAATGTGTACCGCTGCCAACTGCTGTTTTTTCAACCCATACCGCGATTGATGGCTGGATTTGTGCGGATTTAACCCGTTCCATGCACCCAAGTCTGGTGCATTTTCAAAGCTTGGGGCTGCGGTTTGATGCGGTTTATTCCGGTTTCCTTGGTTCTGCAATGCAGATTGATTGTGTTGCGGAAGCAGCAGAATGCAAAAGCACAAATGGTATTTTCCTTGCCGACCCGGTAATGGGGGATAATGGCGCTGTCTATACCACATATACGCCGGAAATGACCTCCCGTATGAGTGAATTATGCGCCCTAGCGGATATTATCACGCCAAATGTCACCGAAGCAGCAATTTTACTCGGTAAATGCCCAGATGCGCCCATCCGAAGCCGTGCGGAAGCTGAGGATTGGTGTGCCGCGCTTGAGGCGCGTTACCATGCGCAAATTGTGCTCACAGGGTTAGAAATCATACCAGATAAAGTGATGGTTGCCTGCCACGCCGCAGGACATACAGAATGGGTTGCGCATGAACGGGTCGGCGGTTTCTATCCAGGCACAGGTGATATTTTCGCCTCTGTTTTATTGGGCGGCTTGCTGGCAGGTGCAAGCCTGCCAGCAGCCGCTGCCCATGCAGGCGGTTTTGTACGTGACTGTATTGCCTATACCGCCATGTGCGGTACAGACCCTATGTATGGCGTGCAGCTGGAACCATTGCTAAACCGGCTTTGCAAACCGTATGAAACAAAGGAGGTTTGATTTATCATGCCGTCACCTTCAATCGAAAGCATCATCCTGACGCGGCTTTTTGCCGCGCAGGATACCAAATATCGCGATTTCCACAGCAAACTTATCCCAACAGTTGACCCAAATGTCATTATTGGTGTCCGTACGCCTCAGCTGCGCAAGCTGGCGCGTGAATTGGGCGCCCACCCAGAGATTGACACATTCCTGCACCAGCTTCCTCACCGCTATTTTGATGAAAACAGCCTTCATGCCCTGCTAATTGCTGATATGAAAGATTATCCCCAAATCATTGCAGCCTTAGATGAATTCCTGCCGTATATTGATAACTGGGCAACCTGTGATATCCTCAGCCCCAAGCGATTCAAAAAACACCTGCCCGAACTGGAACCCCATATCCGTCGCTGGATGACAGATTCCCATCCATATACCATTCGTTTTGGCATTGGTATGCTGCTGCAATTTTATTTGGATGCCGCATTCCGCCCGGAATTTCTGGATTGGGTTTGCCAGGTGCATAGCGATGAATATTATGTCAATATGATGATTGCTTGGTATTTTGCAACCGCATTGGCAAAACAATATCCAGCCGCGCTGCCCTATCTGGAAGAAAACCGCCTGCCCCCTTGGGTGCATCATAAAACCATTCAGAAAGCAATTGAAAGTTACCGTATCCCTGCGGCGCATAAAACCTATCTGAAAACCTTAAAACATAAAAAATCAGACTGAAAAAAGGCTTTCCCATGCCGGGGCATCCCATGGAAAAGCCTTTTTGTATGAGTTTAACAAAAACGTGTGACAAATTTCGTATTCCAGTGTATAATATAAATAAGTATTTCTGAAGGTTGCTTATCTTAGGAAAATTTTCAAACCAGGCACAGCCTGTGCCCCCTAGATAAAGGAGAAACTGTATGGAACAAAAGACAAAAACCATAACCCAGCGCAAAGCGCTGGAACAAAAAACTGAACTGGAACAATTAAGCCTTCCCCGTACCATACACCTTGTTCCAATGGATATTGTCGGTGGGTTTTCCATTCGTCCAGGGTTTTACGATTTTAATGGCGCAACAGCAATTCCTGGCGGCGTTAATTTCACCGTATATTCCCATGGAGCAACGTCCATTGAACTGCTGCTGTTCCACCGCATGGAATCTGAACCGTTTGCCATTTTGCCATTCCCACAGCATTACCGCATTGGCAATGTCTATTCCATGATTGTATTCAAACTGAATATTGAAGAATTTGAATATGCGTATCGGGTGGATGGCCCCTATGAACCCGAAAAAGGACTGATTTTTGACCGCAGCAAATATTTGTTAGACCCCTATGCGCGTGCGGTCACCGGGCAAAGCAGCTGGGCATCCACTGCGCCGCGTGGGCAGCATTATAAAGCCCGCGTGGTGAAAGATGACTTTGATTGGGGCAGCTTGGCGCCGCCGCTGATTCCAATGGAAGACCTAATTATTTATGAACTGCACGTCCGCGGGTTCACAAACCATGGTTCTTCTGGCGTATTCAGCCCAGGCACATTTGCCGGGCTGCTTGAAAAGCTGCCATATCTGCTGGAACTTGGCGTGAATGTGGTGGAACTCATGCCGATTTTTGAATTTGATGAAATGCAGGATTATCGTGAGGTAGATGGCGAAAAACTTTACAATTACTGGGGCTATAATACCGTCAGCTTTTTTGCGCCTAACACCAGTTATACCTCCAGCATTGAATATAACCGTGAAGGCAATGAACTGAAAAATCTGATTAGTATTTTTAATCAGCATGGCATTGAAGTCTATCTGGATGTCGTTTTCAACCATACCGCCGAAGGCAATGAAAATGGGCCGTTTTTCTCCTTCAAAGGGTTTGACAACAACATTTATTACCTGTTGACGCCCGATGGGCAGTATTATAATTTCAGCGGCTGCGGCAATACGCTTAACTGTAACCATCCCATGGTACACCAGATGATTATGGACTGTCTGCGTTATTGGGTGACGACCTACCGCATTGACGGGTTCCGGTTTGACCTTGCGTCAATTTTGGGGCGCAATGAGGATGGCACGCCGATGAATAAGCCTCCATTGCTGCAAGCAATGGCATTTGACCCGATTCTAGGTGATGTGAAGCTGATTGCCGAAGCTTGGGATGCCGGTGGACTTTACCAGGTGGGCACATTCCCTTCCTGGAACCGCTGGGCAGAATGGAACGGCAAATACCGCGATGATTTGCGGCGCTATCTCAAAGGCGATGAAGGCATGGCGCAGGCTGCTGCCTTGCGCATCAGCGGTTCGCGTGATATCTATGACGAAACCAAGCGCAATAATGCCTCAGTGAACTTCATCACCTGCCATGATGGGTTTACCATGTATGATTTATATGCTTACAACCAAAAGCATAACGAAAAAAACGGCTGGAACAATACCGACGGCGCCAATGATAACAATAGCTGGAACTGTGGCGCGGAAGGGGATACCGATGACCCAGCGGTTTTGGCGTTGCGCCACCGTATGATTCGCAATGCGTTTGCCACCCTGATGTGCAGCCGGGGGATTCCAATGTTCCTGGCGGGGGATGAATTTTGCAACACTCAATTTGGCAATAACAATGCTTATTGCCAGGATAACATTACATCCTGGCTGGATTGGCGTCTGCTTGAAAAAAACAGGGATATGTTTGAATTTTTCAAATATATGATTGCGTTCCGCAAAAAACACCGTGTGTTGCGGGCGAATGTCAGTGATGGCGCCTGCGGTTTCCCGGATACCAGCTTCCATGGCGTGCAGCCATGGTGCAGGCAATTTGAATCCCATGACCGGTATATTGGCGTTATGTTTGCCGGGCAGCAAAAAGGACACCGCCCACAGATTGTTTATATTGCTTCCAATGCGTATTGGGAGGATTTAAAAGTTAAATTGCCCGAACTGCCCGCCCAAATGGATTGGGATATTGTGGCGAACACCTGGTCTGCGGCACAAAAGCCTGTGCCGCTTGACGGCAGCAACTTTACCATCAAGCCGCGGAGCATTATGGTGCTTGTGGCGAAATAACATCATCTAGATGTATATCCTGCTGTTGCCTGCGGTACTGGATTGGCGTCATGCCGACAAGGTTTTTGAATGCTTTGGAAAAGACCAGTGGATCACGGTAGCCCACCGACTGTGCAATGGCAGATACAGCCGTGTTCGTCAAAGCAAGCTGTTCTTTGGCACGGGTTAAGCGGTAGGTGGTTAAAAACTCCTGCGGGGACACATGCAGCACACGCTGAAACAGCGTGAATAAATAACTGCGGTTGAGTGAAACATATTTCGCCATATCTGCAACCGTGATATGGTTCGCATAATTATAATGGACAAATTCCACTGCGCGGCGCACATAAAAATTCTCCCGGTCATCTTTGTTGGCAGCCGACAGCGGCTGGGACAGCGAGCGCGCAAGACAGGCAAAAAACTGACACAGCAGCCCTTGCAGAATAAAATCATTTTCAATGCCTGCTGTGTTATGCTGTAACATTTGCTGCACAATTTCCCGCAGGGCTTCGCCATCTGGGGTGGAAAAGGTCTGCTGCTCAGGCTGGAAGCCGATTTCCTGCATATATTCTGCACAGCGTGCCCCATGGAACCCAATCCAAAGGTATGTCCAAGGGTCGCTGCCATCGGCTTCAAAAAATGCCTGTTCATCTGGGCGGATGAAAAAACCTTCCCCTGCACGCAGCTGCACCAAACCGCTGCTGGTGCGGAATGTGCCTTTACCGTCCAAAATGATATGGATAAGGTAATTTGGGCGTGCGGCGGGGCCAAAACGGTGGTGTGGTGCGCAGTGGCTATAACCACAATAGCATAAATAAAAGTCCGAAAAAAACTGGTGCTGCCTTTGTAAAACACTGGAATTTTCCATGAATCCTAATCCTCCAATCCTAAGAGTCTATCCCGAAATTAACGATGAACACGAATGAGCTTACGCCAGACAAT
>CAJUDU010000081.1 GCA_910584935.1 uncultured Butyricicoccus sp.
GTATTTCATGCCCCTATTTTACCACTGCGCCTTATTTTCGCAAGAGGTCTAATAGTATTTGAACGGTTTTCATTTGGTGTAAAGTTGGTGTAAACATGAAGTAATGTTTCGATATATCAAAACATTTCACACAAGATATGGCGCGATTTAGTGATTTATGTGTGATATTTGGTATTATTTCAGTGGGTTTAGAAAAATAAATATAAAATGTGCAGAATTTTAATGCTTTTTTCCAGTATGGCAAGCACCATGGCAGTGTTCACAGCCACAGCCGCAACCGCCCGACTGATGGTTTTTTATCACACTGCGCAGTGCCAAACCAATGCAAACCGCTAAAATCCCTATGACAACAAGTGTACCTAACAATGCACAACATCCTTTCTGTTATTTCACGTCCGCCGCAGCAGCGCGCAGTCGTTCGGTATCCGTTTGCGGCTTACGCAGAAGCAGATATATATATACTGCCAGAACCAGGACTGCAACCGCTGTGCCAGCGCCAAAACCGCCGCCTGTAAATGCTGTGCCAAACTGATACACCATCAGGCTAATGGTGTATGCAAAAATGGTTTGATAGCCAATGGCGAACCAGGTCCATTTCGCATTGTTCATTTCGCGGCGGATTGCACCAATCGCCGCAAAACATGGCGCACATAACAGGTTAAAGGTTAAGAAGGAATATGCGGAAGCTGCTGTGAACATCATGCTCATATTGCCCCAGATTTCATCGCCGTTTTCTGAAAGCTCACCAGCAAAATGGAAGATAGAACCGTAAGTTGCGACAACATTTTCTTTTGCAATCAGCCCAGTGACTGCTGCCACAGATGATTGCCAGTTTCCCCAGCCAAGCGGGGCAAAAAGTGGGGCAAGCAATCCGCCAATAGATGCAAGCAGGCAGTTTTCAATATCTTCTACCGCGCCAAATGCGCCATTTTCAAAGCCATATGCCATGAGGAACCACAGCACAATGGTGGATAGCAAAATGATTGTCCCAGCTTTTTTGATAAATGACCAGCCGCGTTCCCACATGGAACGCAGGACATTGCCAGCTGTTGGCGCATGGTATGCAGGCAGTTCCATGACAAATGGCGCTGGGTCGCCCGCAAACATTTTAGTTTTCTTGAGCAAGATGCCGGAAATTACAATCGCGGCAACTCCAACAAAATAGGCAGACCATGCAACCCAACCCGCATTGCCAAAAATCGCGCCTGCAATCAATCCAATAATAGGAAGCTTAGCGCCACAAGGGATAAAGGTTGTGGTCATAATAGTCATTCGGCGGTCGCGTTCCTGTTCAATGGTGCGGGATGCCATAACGCCAGGCACGCCGCAGCCCATGCCAATCATCATTGGGATAAATGACTTGCCGGAAAGCCCAAAACGGCGGAAAATGCGATCCATAATGAATGCAACACGTGCCATATACCCGCAGTCCTCCAAAATCGCCAGCATGAAGAATAATACCAGCATTTGCGGCACAAAGCCCAGCACAGCGCCGACGCCGCCAACAATGCCATCTAAAATCAGCGATTGCAGCCAGTCTGCACAGCCGATCGCAGCAAGTCCGCTTTCTACCGCGCCAGGAACAATTTCACCAAATAACACGTCATTTGTCCAATCGGTTACAAAACCGCCAACAGTAGTAATGGCTATGTAATAGACCACAAACATGACCAAGGCAAAAATTGGCAGCGCCAAAATGCGGTTGGTGACAATATGGTCAATTTTATCGGAAAACGTTAAATTGTGTGTGCTTTTCTTTTTTAAGCAGGTTTTGATGATTTTTGCAACACATTCGTATCGTTGCCCTGTGATAATAGCTTCCGCGTCATCATCAAATTCATCTTCGGCTTGTTTAATCAGGGATTCCAAATGGCTGGACGCCTCTGCGGAAAACTGAAAGCGCTGCCAAACCTTCTCATCCCGCTCAAAAATCTTAATGGCAAACCAGCGTAAATTCCGTTTGTCCACCACATCGGCAATAACAGATGAGATTTCATCCAGAATACCTTCCAGCTTCTTTTCAAACCGGCAATATGCTGGCTGTGTGCCTGCGGATGCCTGCGCCAGCGCCTCTTCGGCAGCTTTTGCACAGCCTTCCCCTTTTAACGCGCTGGTTTCTATCACTTTGCACCCAAGTGCCGCGGATAATTTGCCGGTATCAATACTGTCGCCGCGTTTGCTAACAATATCCATCATATTGAGTGCCAACACCATTGGCACACCAAGCTCCGCAAGCTGGGTGGTCAAATAAAGATTGCGTTCCAGGTTGGAGGCATCCACAATATTCAGAACAGCGTCTGGCTGCTGTTCTATCAGGTAGTTTCGTGCAACCACTTCTTCAAGTGTGTATGGCGAAAGCGAATAAATCCCCGGCAAATCTTGAATGGCAACATTTTTATGCCCTTTCAGCCGACCTTCCTTTTTTTCCACAGTAACGCCTGGCCAGTTGCCAACATATTGGCTGCTGCCAGTCAAATCATTGAACATGGTTGTTTTGCCGCAGTTTGGGTTGCCGGCAAGCGCCACCTTCAAATCGTTTTGCATTTTTAAGTGCCCCCTTTGTTTATTCCACTTCAATCATTTCACAGTCAGCCTTGCGCAAACTGAGTTCATAACTGCGCACATTGACTTCCACAGGGTCGCCCAGTGGCGCAACCTTGCGGACAAATACTTCTGTGCCACGGGTAAGCCCCATATCCATAATCCGGCGGCGGACTGCGCCTTCACCATGTAGTTTTTTTACCGTTACGGTTTGTCCCGGCTGTACGGCACGCAATGTTTTCATACCTCTGTCCCCTCCTTGATAAAAATACGACGTGCCATGCCCTGGTCAATGGCTACCCGTGAATCTTTTACATTTAAAATCATATTACCAGACATTTGAGATATCACAGTGACGGTTGCCCCTGCAACAAATCCCAAACCCGAAAGATGTTTCCGTACTTCATCTTTGCCTGAAATACGGGCAATTTGCCCGGAATGTCCTGGGCTTACATAAGTCAGCATCATCTCATGGTTCTTCCTTTCAAACGATAGCATCAATGTTAGTAAGGGCTAACTTTTTGGTCACGCATAGAGTTTACCACAGGCAACCTAGGTTGTCAATAGCTAACCTGCAAAAAAATAAATTTTTTCTACATAAAAAACGCTGGGTAAAGCATCTGCTTTACCCAGCATAATCTGCAGTTTCATTTCTTTTACAGTACAATCACCTGGTCACGTGCCGGGCCTACGCCAAGCATACTGACCTTGCAGCCGCAGATATTTTCCAGCGCGTTGATATATGCCTTGACGGCATCCGGCAGTTCGTCATAGGTGCGGCAGCTTGTGATATCCTCATCAAAGCCGTCAAATTCTTCATAAATCGGGGTACAGTCTTCCAAATCTGCAAAGTTTGGCGGAAATTCGGTAATGCGCTGTCCTTTATAATCATAAGCAACGCAAACTTTCAATTTGTCCAGCCCACGCAATGGGTCAATCTTATTGATAACCATTTCTGTCAGGCCATTTACTCGGACTGCATATCGTGCAATCACAGCATCAAACCAGCCAGTACGCCGTGGACGCCCTGTCACTGTGCCAAATTCGCCGCCTGCATTGCGAATATAATCACCGGTCTTATCAAAAAGTTCGGTTGGGAACGGGCCTTTGCCAACACGGGTCGTATAGCTTTTGAAAATGCCCATAATATCTGTAATAGCAGTGGGGCCAACGCCTGAACCGACACAGCAGCCGCCCGCAATCGGGTGAGAAGATGTGACATAGGGATATGTCCCCATATCCAAATCCAGCAGCGTACCTTGCGCGCCTTCAAAGAGTACAAATTTCCCGTTTTTCACAGCGTCCCAAGTCATCACGGTTGTATCCACAACATGGCTGCGCAGGCGCTCCGCATATTCCTTATATTCGGCAAGGGTTTCTTCAATATCCACTGGCTGCCCATCATAGGCGCCGATAATCACCCTGTTTTTGCGGCCACAAGCATCCCGCATGACATGTTCAAAATTTTTGCCGACAAAGTCGTGCATCCGCACGCCAATGCGTTCGGCTTTATCCATATAAGTTGGTCCAATGCCTTTTTTGGTTGTACCGATATCATCGCCGCCGCGTGCTTTTTCAGAAAGCGCATCCAGTTCCAAATGCCATGGTAAAATGCAATGGCAGCGTGCATCAATAAACAGCTTATCCACAGAAACCCCTTGGGCAGTTAACGTATCAATCTCCTTTAAAAGGCTGCGTGGGTCAACAACTACCCCAGGCCCAATGATATTGGTGCAAGCTGGATATAAAATCCCAGATGGGATAAGCTGGAGCTTATATTTTGCCCCGTCTACCACAACAGTATGTCCTGCGTTGTTACCGCCCTGGCTGCGTACAACCAAATCTGCTTTGGCTGCAAAAATATCGATGAATTTGCCTTTGCCTTCGTCGCCCCATTGGGCGCCCAGAATAATTTTGCCCGGCATGATAAAAGCTGCCCCTTTCAGATGTGAACGGCAGTTTTATCCGCCGTCATTTTTTGATTTCATTTTACAGTGTTTTTTACACCACAACGGATTATACCATGTTCCCCAGCGTTTTTCAAGGTGATTAAGGACATACCTTTTAAATTGAGATATAACGCGGTGATTCTTCGGGCACAAGCGCCGTGAACATTTTGATGAAATATCATCTGCTGTCGCGCTTGCGTTATTTATTCACCTTTAAACGCCTCTTTCATTTTATCCCAGAAACTTTTCTTTTGCTGTTGGTTGTCGTCCGTGGTGGATGCCTCAAATTCGCGCAGCAATTCTTTTTGCCTGCCGGTTAAATTCTTTGGCACTTCTACATTCACGCGCACATACTGGTCGCCGCGCCCGCGCCCATTGACACTTTGGATGCCTTTGCCGCGCATTCGGAATGTTGTGCCCGGCTGGGTGCCTTCCGGCATAGTATATTCAATCTTGCCGTCAATGGTCGGCACCTGCAAAGTATCTCCAAGCGCCGCCTGGACAAAAGATACTGGCATTTCGCAAATAACATCTGTTCCTTCACGGGTAAAAATCGGGTGCGGACGGATGGATATGCTGACCAGTACATCCCCTGCGGGGCCGCCATTTGCACCAGCACCGCCCTGCCCGCGCAGTTGGATGGACTGCCCATCATCAATGCCAGCTGGGATATTGACTTCCAATGTACGGGTCTTTTGGATTTTCCCTGCGCCATTACACTTGCTGCATGGCTTTTTGATGATTTTGCCTTTACCACGGCAGTCGGGGCAGGCAGATTGGGTTTGGAACATACCAAGCGGGGTGCGCTGAGTTTGGGTTACGGTGCCCGAACCGCGGCAATGCGAACAGGTTTCCGCAGATGTCCCTTTTGCTGCGCCTGTGCCGCCGCATTCGTCACAATTTTCGGTGCGGTCAATGGAAATTTCCTTTTTGCAGCCAAACGCTGCTTCTTCAAACGAAAGCATGACCCGTTTTTGGATGGTCTGTCCACGTTGGGGGGCATTGCGCCTTGACC
Source organism: uncultured Butyricicoccus sp. (assembly GCA_910584935.1). Lineage (GTDB taxonomy): Bacteria > Bacillota > Clostridia > Oscillospirales > Butyricicoccaceae > Butyricicoccus_B. The sequence goes on from CAJUDU010000081.1 coordinate 5,506, forward strand.
GGGACGATGAACCAAACCCGCCGCCAAAGAAGGAGCCGAATAAATCGCCCAAATCCCCCATATCAAACCCGCCAAAGCCGCCGCTGAACCCGCCTGCGCCCGCGCCATAATTCGGGTCGACACCGGCAAAACCAAACTGGTCATATTTTGCCCGTTTATCCTTGTCGGACAGCACTTCATAAGCTTCATTCAGTTCTTTAAACTTTTCTGCCGCTTCCGGATTATCGCGGTTCAAATCTGGATGGTATTTCTTTGCCAGCTTACGGTGTGCCTTTTTAATTTCGTCATCACTGGCGCCCTTTTGGACGCCTAATACCTCATAATAATCTCTTTTATCTGCCATATAACATCAGCCCTCTAGACAAGGGGATAGGCGCACCATAGTGCGCCTCTTTAATTCCCTTGTATTTACTTTTCGTCGTTAATTTCGGTAAAGTCAGCGTCCACAAAATCGCCCTGCGGGCCAGATTGCTGCTGTGCGCTCATATCTGGCGCGCCCTGTTGCGGCGCTTGCTGTGCATAAACTTTCTGCGCAATTTCTGCAAACTTTTTGGACAGTGCATCAGATGCCATTTTAATCATTTCGGTATCCGTGCCCTTGAGCGCTTCTTTTACTTTTTCGATTTCAGCTTCCACGCCGGATTTTTCAGAAGCGTCAATCTTATCGCCAAGGTCAGTCAGCGCCTTTTCAGACTGGAATACCAGTTGTTCCGCATTATTACGGGTTTCAACCGCTTCTTTGCGCTTTTTGTCCTCAGCGGCAAACTGTTCTGCTTCACGCATTGCCTTGTCAATTTCGTCCTTCGACAGATTCGTGGATGCGGTAATGGTGATTTTCTGTTCCTTGCCGGTGCCCAAATCCTTTGCTGATACGTTGACAATGCCGTTTGCGTCAATATCAAAGGTAACTTCAATCTGCGGTACGCCACGTGGTGCCGGTGCAATACCATCCAGCATAAATTTGCCAAGGGATTTATTATCAGCTGCCATTTCACGTTCGCCTTGCAGCACATTGATTTCTACTGATGGCTGGTTATCTGCATAGGTCGAGAAAATTTGGCTCTTTTTGGTCGGGATTGTGGTATTGCGTTCAATCATACGGGTTGCAATGCCACCTGCGGTTTCAATGGACAGCGACAGCGGGGTAACGTCCAGCAAAAGGACATCCTTTACTTCGCCACCAAGCACGCCGCCTTGGATTGCCGCGCCAATTGCAACGCATTCATCCGGGTTAATGCCTTTGAACCCATCTTTGCCAGTAATATTCTTTACCGCTTCCTGTACCGCTGGGATACGGGAGGAACCGCCAACCAGTAATACCTTAGACAAATCGCCTGGCTGCAAACCTGCGTCACTCATCGCCTGGCGGACAGGCCCCATCGTTGCTTCTACCAAATCGGCAGTCAGTTCATTAAATTTTGCACGGGTCAAGGTCAGTTCCAAATGTTTTGGACCTGTTGCGTCAGCTGTAATATATGGTTGATTGATTGATGTGGAGGTCATGCCAGAAAGCTCGATTTTTGCTTTTTCAGCCGCTTCTTTCAGGCGCTGCATTGCCATTTTATCTTTGGACAAATCAATGTTTTCCATCTTGCGGAATTCATCAACCATCCAGTCCATAACCCGCTGGTCAAAATCATCGCCGCCAAGACGGTTATTGCCTGCGGTTGCCAGCACTTCCAGCACGCCGTCGCCAATGTCCAAAATGGATACGTCAAAGGTACCGCCGCCAAGGTCATAAACCATGACCTTCTGTTCGGTTTCCTTATCAACGCCATATGCCAGTGCTGCCGCTGTCGGTTCGTTGATAATACGCAGTACATCCAAACCAGCAATCTTACCCGCGTCCTTGGTTGCCTGGCGCTGGGAGTCAGTGAAATATGCTGGTACGGTAATGACTGCCTGGGTCACTGTTGAACCAATATATGCTTCGGCATCAGCTTTCAGTTTTTGCAGAATCATTGCGGAAACTTCCTGCGGGGAGAATTTTTTATCATCAATGTTGACGCGATAATCACTGCCCATGCTGCGCTTGATGGAAATAATGGTACGGTCTGCATTGGTAACTGCCTGGCGCTTTGCGACCTGACCTACCATGCGTTCGCCTGTTTTGGAAAACGCGACAACAGAAGGGGTTGTCCGTGCGCCTTCGGCGTTTGCAATAACAACGGCTTCGCCGCCTTCCATCACTGCAACACAGCTATTTGTTGTCCCTAAATCAATACCTATAATCTTGCCCATGGTTTTTGTTCTCTCCTTATATCGTTTGTGTTTTATGATTATGTTTAGCTGGGGATGCTTTCTGCTTTAATTGGCAACCTGCACCATGGCATGGCGGATGACCTTATCCCCAATGCGGAACCCTTGCTGGAAAACCTCAGCAATTACATTTTCCCCAAAATCTTCGCTTTCAATGTGCATCACCGCATTATGATAATTGGGGTCAAATTCGGCGCCAACCTCTGCGTAAATCTGCACCACGCCAATTCCTTTCAGGTTTTCAATCAGTTGTGTCATGGTCAGTTCCACACCTTTTTTGTATTCGGTATCGGTGGTTTCCGCTTTTAAGGCGCGTTCCAAGTTATCATATGTCGGCAGCAATGCTTTTACCGCATATGCTACCGCTTCTGCGTGGCTGGAATCCCGCTCACGCTGGCTGCGCTTGCGGAAATTGTCATATTCCGCTGCCATACGCAACAGTTTGTCGTGCAGCTCCGCAACCTTTTCCTGCAGCTCTGTTTTCGCGTCTTTTTCGGCAGGCTGCTGATCTGTGGTTTGTTCTGGTTCTTGTGCAGCTTCTGGCATTTGCTCGCCTGTGCTGTCCAGAAATTCTTCTTCGTTTTTATTCATTTCGTCTATCATCCTTAAATCTTATTTATTTTCCTCTAAAAATGTATCTGCAATCAAACGGTTCAGCCCTTTCGCAAAGCGGATAAGCTGTGCGGACAACCGCTTATAGTCCATGCGGATTGGCCCGACAATGCCAATTGCCCCTTGTCCAATCGTGCCAATATCATATTTTGCGTAAATCATTGACGCATCGGAAAGCGGATTTTGCCCATTTTCCGGCCCAATGAAAAACTGGATGCCATCAATATTGCGCCGCACAGGAAGCAGATGTGTATCTTCTGTGATATAATCCAACAAAGCTTGTGCCTTGCGCGCATCGTGATATTCCGGGAAACGCAGCAATTTGCTTGCCCCTTGCAAATAGACTTTCTGGCTGCCCAATTCTTCAATCAGTTCAGCGATATACTCTGCAACCGGCGCAAGCAGTGCGGTAAGCCCTGCCGCACGACGCACAACTTCAAACCGTTCAGGGGAAATCTGTTCAAGCGCAAGTCCCGCAAGGGTTTGGTTCAGCACAAAAGTTAATAATTCTGCTTCATCTTTGCTGACGGATGCAGTGGTATGCACCAGCTTATTTTTAACAACCCCAGCATCTGTGACAACAACGATTACAAATGTTGTCTGTTCTACCATGACGATTTCAAATTGCCGCAGCACAGTATGACTCATATATGGCGTTACAGCAACTGAAGCGTAATTGGTTAGTGTGGAAATCAGCCGTCCGGCTTCTTGTATCAGCCGGTCAAGTTCGCGCACTTTGCCGCGCATTTGTTCCAAAACACTGTCGCTGTCTTCGGGCAGTTCATAGGCTTCCATCAGTTCATCGACATACAACCGGTAGCCTGCTGGGGATGGGATACGTCCTGCCGATGTATGCGGCTTTTCCAGATATCCCATTTCTTCCAGTTCGCTCATCTCATTGCGGATGGTTGCGGAAGAAAATTTTAATTCCGGGCGTGCCGCCAGTGTTTTCGACCCAATCGGTTCTGCTGTGCGGATATAATCACCAATGATGGCTTTCAGGATTTGTTTTTTCCGTTCTGAAAGCTCCATTTTGGAGCACTCCTTTCTGCGTTAGCACTCTTGCCTTTCGAGTGCTAAGCATAATTTACCACCATGGGCGCAGGAAGTCAAGGGGCTGTATGTGAATATTTTGTGAATCTCATGTTTTTTTATCATGCGGCTGCTTCAGCCAGCCGGTTTTCCGGCAAAATCCCCGAAACCTGCCTTTGCATAGAAAAAGAAGAGCATTTTTTATGATACATTCCTTGCTAAAATGTATATTGCCTATATATAAAATTACCTCCTAAGCAGATTAGGGTGATTTACCTTGTCTACTTAAGAGGTATTATAATCAATAATACAGTTTTTGCTAATCCGAATTATTTCGCTATCTGTTCGCAGAAATTCATAAGAATAACAGCCATTTGCGCACGTGACGCATTGCCCAA
>CAJUDU010000082.1 GCA_910584935.1 uncultured Butyricicoccus sp.
CGGTGGTGTGGGAGGTCGGCAGGTGAACTAATCGCCTGCCTCCTACCCGATTATTCATCACATTTACAAGGCGAAATAGTAGAAAAACAAGGGAAACACAAAAAGTGTTTCCCTTACTTTTTCCCTTTAGGCATTTATAACAGATTAAATATATTTATCGATATTATTCGTATTTTGATTTTAGGCTTGTGGTGTAGTAGTTCATCCGATATGACAAGCCTGATACTGCCTGGGTCGGCGATATCACCTACATCCCTGCGGATGAGGGCTGTATGATTGTCAAAAATCTGCACAAAACAGGTCGTCAGCTACGCTTTCTCTGACCGCATCAACATAAATCTTACCCTTGCCGCCCTCGATATGGCTGTCTGTTGCCGTAAACCCCAACCTGGACTAATAATCTTCCCTCCGATCATAGTGTCCAATACACTGCCGCCGCTTACCGGCAGCGTCTGTCTGATATTGGCGTTTATTGAAGTATGTCCCACAAGGGAGATCCATACGATAATACCATTGCTGGGAACTTTTTCAGCTGTCTAAAATGTGAATGCGTTCATCTCCATCATTTCGCCTATCGAAGCTTTTTACAATCCTGGGCGTCCGCATTCCTCTATTGGCTGGCGTTCTCCCAACGCCTTTGCTCATTCCTTATCTGTGCATCCGGTTGCCTAAATGAGTAACGGCGTGATATCCTGCGTTTCATTCTGTTTTTCTTGCTTTTTTACTGTTCTTAAAACTGGGAAAAGCACACTCTCCTTCACTCTTTTTATTCCCTTTTTATAGGAAATTGCAGAGGATTTTTTAATATTTACACCCATTTAAGGATATCTTTTTTCATTCGCGCGATAATACGCTTTTCTAACCTGGATATGTAAGATTGAGAGATTCCAAGTTTATCTGCAACCTCTTTTTGAGTCAGGCTGTCACGTCCGCCCAAACCAAAACGCATTGCAATAATCTGCATTTCACGTGGAGGGAGACGGGTTAGGGCTCGGCGCAGCAGCTGACGGTCTACATCGTCTTCAATCGGGCGCATGACACTGTCCGGATCGGTGCCAAGGATATCCGAAAGTAATAATTCATTGCCATCCCAATCGGATGAAAGTGGTTCATCAAAAGAAACTTCCGCACGTTGATTTGCAATTTTCCGTAGATGCATTAGGATTTCATTTTCCACACAACGTGAAGCATAGGTTGCTAGTTTCACTTTTTTATCCGGTTTGAATGTGCCAACTGCTTTGATTAGCCCAATGGTGCCAATGGAAATTAAATCTTCTACACCAACACCGGTATTTTCAAATTTCCGGGCAATATAAACCACCAACCGCAGGTTGTGTTCTATCAGTTTATCACGTGCCCAGCCCTCGCCTTTTTGTAAGGCGGTTAATGCCGCAGCTTCTTCTTCTGGGTTCATAGGCGGCGGCAAAACTTCATTCCCGCCGATGTAATAAATGCCATCGGCTTTTACCAGCCCAAGCCGGGCAAAAAGTTTCATAATCCATTGAACCAACATATGGTTTCTTCCCCTTTCACAGTCCGATAAGCCCTTCATATTGTCCGTTTGCAATTTGCTGCGGCGAAATAGCAGCAAGCCCTTGCCATGGCTTGCCATCACGCAGCGCTTTGGCTGGGCGGAAAGCCAGCAGCAGCCCGCCGGATTTGCCAAGCGCATGGTAAGGCACAAGTTGAAAATAAGCGCGGTAATTTGCTGGCAGGGCAGACAGCACAGCAGGTGCATTGTCCGCTTGCAGCCCTGCCAGCACCACAGCGGCTTCTACCGGCAGGATACGCGCTGCTGCGCGTTTGTCCAACACCAAAGCAGGTTTACCGCTGACAGGATCGCATAGTTCATTGCCACTATCCACGAGCAAAGAAAAATCCGCCGTATGCCCAGCAAAATCTAAATGGATACGTGCTGCTGCCTGTGGACGCATGGTGTTGCGCAGCAGCAGTCCTGCTAATACCCAACATCCTGCCGCTGCGACGACAACTACCCGGAATGGCACATCAATATAATATCCGCCACCGGCAAGGAATGCGGCATCACTGATTTTGCCAAGCGCAAGCGCGCCGCCTGCCGCGGCACAGGATACCAGCAGAAACAACAGTGTGAGCCGTACCAACTCGGCAAGCCGCCGTGCACCAAAACAAATGCGTGCCATCATAAACCCAGCAAGCGCTTTAGCAGGCAGCAGGCTTAATATACCCAGCCCAGGCAAACAGCTAAGCACCGCATATCCAGCGCCAGTGGCTGCGCCGCAAAATAACCGCAAACGGGTGCAGTATATGCCAGAAAACCGCGCTGTTGCAGCCAGTAATAAATAATCCATTGCCAGGTTTACAGCTGCCAGCACATCCAGATAAATAATCCGCATCGCATCCCTCCCCATAAGCCGTTTGTCCAGGGTTTATTATATATCAGTTTAAGAGGAATATTTTGCCAAAACAAACGGACAGGTTTTGCCGGACATCCCCCTAAAAACAGCAGAATATTCCCGGACAGCCCTTAGCGCTGAAAAAATAGTTGCAAATACATATCATTCTTGCTATAATAAATGTAAACAAGAATGAATCCTCTTACAAAGGTACGCCTGCGGAAGCGGAGAAATAACCAGTCCCTGCATGACTGGGCGTATGTAAAGCCCTGCCATAAAGAGCCTTTTTATTTCCTATGCCGTGGGGGTATGGGAATTTTTATTTTTTGAAAGGAATATATGCCTATGGAAGAATACCGTATTGCTCTTGTTGGCATTATTGTGGAAGATGCTGACGTTGTAGAAAAGCTTAACCGGCTCCTGCATGAATATGGGCAGTATATTATTGGGCGCATGGGTATTCCGTGCCCAGATAAGGGCATATCCATTATCAGTGTGGTGATGGATGCACCCAAAACAGTAGTCAGCGCGCTTTCTGGCAAACTGGGAATGTTGCGTGGTGTCAGCGTAAAAACTGTGATGCAGAAAGCAGGCAGCCATGGCACGGCTTGACGCAGTGAGGTTAGCAGAACTTTTGTCAGCCGATGCGGCGGGCTTTGCCCCGGTTTTTGCACAGGCAGGGCAAACCTGTCAGCAGGTTTTCGGAGATACGGTAAAAATCCGTGCATTATTGGAATTTTCAAACTATTGCAGGCGAAAATGCCGTTATTGCGGGTTGAACTGCACCAATACCCAATTGGTACGTTTTCGCTTAACCCCAGATGAAATTGTAAACACCGCTGTCCAAGCGGCGCAAGCCGGTTATCAAACGGTCGTCCTGCAATCAGGGGAAGACCCATATTTTACACCGGAAATCTTAGGGGATATCACAAAGCAGATCAAAACCGCTTGCCCAAACCTGGCAATTACATTATCTTGTGGGGAATTTCCGGCGACAGTGTATCAGTTTTTCAAAGATTGTGGAGCAGACCGGTATTTACTCAAGCATGAAACCGCAGACCCGGATATTTATGCCGCTTTGCACCCAGACAGCAGCCTTGCTCAACGCCTACAATGCCTGCGTGATATCCATGCGGCAGGTCTGGAAACCGGCGGCGGATTTATGGTCGGTTTGCCAGGACAGACTCTGCAAACCATTGCGGAAGATTTACTGCTGCTTGCCCAAATCCCTTGTGATATGGCAGGGATTGGGCCGTTTTTGCCGCATCCAGATACTCCACTGGGCAGCTTGCCGCATGGCAGCGTCCTATTGACACTGCGCGCCGTTGCCCTTGCGCGTTTATTATTGCCCCATGCCAACCTGCCAGTAACTACAGCGCTTGGCGTGCTTGACCGCACACTTGCGGATAAAGTCTTTTGCTGTGGCGGCAATGTAATCATGCAAAAAGTGACACCGCCCAGCCTGCGCAAACTATATCAGATATATCCAGCTGATTTTACAGCAGATACCATTACAGAAGGGCGCAGCAAAATAGAAGCACGGTTAAAAGCACTCGGCAAAATCCCATTGTAACCAAAAGAAAGAAGGAATAAACTCCATGTATAATCCGCGTTCTTTAAAAGCAGAGGAATTTATCTGCCATGAAGAAATTTTGGACACCTTAGCATATGCCACAGCAAATAAGGATAATTTGCCATTGGTGAACCAGATTATTGATAAAACAGACAGTTGTAAAGGGTTAAGCCATCGGGAAGCTGCGGTGTTGCTTTTATGTGAGGATCAGCAGGCGTTATCCCGTATTTTCGCGCAGGCAACAAAGATTAAACAGGAATTTTATGGCAACCGCATTGTGATGTTTGCGCCGCTATATTTATCCAATTACTGTGTTAACGGCTGTACTTATTGCCCTTACCATATGAAAAATAAACATATCCCGCGCAAAAAATTGACACAGGAAGAAATCCGCAGGGAAGTGATTGCACTCCAGGATATGGGACATAAACGGCTGGCATTGGAATGCGGAGAAGACCCTGTAAACAATCCACTGGACTATGTGTTGGAATCTATAAAAACCATTTATTCCATTAAGCATAAAAACGGGGCAATCCGCCGTGTCAATGTCAATATTGCGGCGACAACTGTGGAAGATTATCGGAAATTAAAAGAAGCGGGCATTGGCACATATATCCTGTTCCAGGAAACCTACAATAAGGCACAATATGAACTTTTGCACCCGACTGGTCCAAAACATGATTATGCGTGGCATACGGAAGCGATGGACCGTGCAATGCAAGGTGGGATTGATGATGTTGGTTGTGGCGTGCTGTTTGGGCTGAATTTATATCAGTACGATTTTGTAGGGCTGCTGATGCACGCAGAACATTTGGAAGCGGTGCATGGTGTTGGACCGCATACAATCAGTGTGCCGCGCTTGCGCAATGCAGATGATATTGATGCTTCTACATTTGCAAATGGTATTTCTGATGCGCTGTTCCAAAAAATTGTTGCGATTTTACGCATTGCTGTGCCATATACTGGGCTGATCGTTTCCACCCGTGAATCCAAGAAAACCCGCGAAATGGTCATCAAATATGGTGTTTCCCAGATCAGTGGAGCATCCCGCACCAGTGTCGGCGGTTATGCGGACGGCGGCGAAGAAGAAGATTCCTCCCAATTTGAAGTCAGTGATAACCGGACACTGGATGAGGTCGTACATTGGCTGTTGAAACTCGGTCATATCCCATCTTTTTGCACCGCGTGCTATCGGGAAGGGCGTACTGGCGACCGGTTTATGTCGCTGGTGAAATCCGGGCAAATTCGGAATTGCTGTTTGCCAAATGCGCTGATGACTTTAAAAGAGTTTGCAGAAGATTATGCGAGTGAGGATACCAAGCGTCTTGCACTGCAAATGATTGAAAAAGAAGCCGCATCTATTCCAAATGAGAAAGTACGGGATACTGTGTTCCGTCATCTGCATGATATGGATGGCGGTATGCGTGATTTCCGTTTTTAAGGGAAGGAGATGCCCTGATGCCAACTTTACACGAAACCCCAGCGGCAAATCGGTTGCATATTACGATATATGGCAAACGAAATGCGGGGAAATCTTCGCTGATTAATGCACTGACTGGGCAGCCGGTTGCATTAGTATCGGAAATTGCCGGGACAACAGCAGACCCTGTGCGCAAAGCAATGGAAATCCGTGGTTTAGGTGCCTGTATGCTGATTGATACCGCTGGTTTTGATGATGAAGGTGAATTGGGTTCCCTGCGGATACAAAAAACAGTACAAACGATTGCAAAAACAGATATTGCAGTATTGGTATGCAGTAGCACCGAGCTATCCCAGGAACGCGCATGGGATGAACGGCTGAAGGCGGCAGGAATACGCCGGATTGCTGTGGTTCCAAAAGCAGATTGCAGCGATGTGCAGGCCATAGCCGCTGCTGTACAGCAGGAATTAAAGTTAAAGCCGGTGATTACCAGTGCAAAAACCGGTATGGGGATTCCAGCATTGCTGACAGCGTTGGCACGTGCTGTGCCAGAAAATTTCGGGAACCAGCCTATTTTAGGCGGGCTGGTACAGCCAGGGGATACCGTTTTGCTGGTGATGCCACAGGATCGTGAAGCGCCCAAAGGGCGGCTTATCCTGCCACAAGTGCAGACAATTCGGGAATTACTAGATACAGACTGCATATCCATTAACGTGACACCTGACACCATGGAAGCGGCGCTGGCAAGCCTCAAAGCGCCGCCAGCACTGATTATTACAGATTCACAAGCCTTTCAGCAGGTTTGCAAAAAAACGCCAAATGGAAGCCGTTTAACCTCATTTTCTATTTTATTTGCCGCATGTAAAGGGGATTTGCCTGCATTTATGGCAGGTGCGCAAGCGGTTGACAATCTTACAAGTCAATCACGGGTATTAATTGCGGAAGCGTGTACCCATGCGCCATTATCCGAAGATATCGGACGGGTTAAGATACCTGCTATGTTGAAGAAAAAATTTGGAGATGGGATACAAGTGGATGTTGTCAGCGGTACTGCGTTTCCGGATTCTTTGGCTGGATATGATTTAATTATCCATTGTGGAGGATGTATGTTTAACCGTACATATTTGTTGTCACGTGTGCGGCAGGCACAACAAGCAGATGTGCCCATTACGAATTATGGCGTGTTGATTGCCAAACTGAAAGGCATACTGGATAAAGTTGCTTTACCTGGCGAGAGAATTTAATGGTTTCCTTTTTGCGAGAGTTGTGATAGAATAGAAAAACAACATGAAAAGGCTATGCACATACAAAATATTTTCTGGACAGGGGGGATTTTCTATGCCTGTGATACAGGGGAAACCGCCTGTGACCACAGAATGGGCGCATATATCCAGCCGCTTTACGGGGTTGGATACTTTGCGTGGATTTACGCTGATTTCTATGATACTTTATCATATATGTTACAACTTGGTTTATATTTTTCATATCCCATTACCATGGTATCATACGATTGGCGCACATTTGTGGCAATTATCCATTTGCTGTACATTTCTATTGCTTGCTGGGGTATGCACGCATTTTACACGGCGACCGGTGCAGCGGGCATTACGTATTGGCGCAGCCGCACTGGCTGTAACAATCGTAACATATATTTTTATGCCAAGGGAACTGATTGTATTTGGCATTTTGCATTGCATGACATGGTGCTTGTTTTCTTATGCGGCGCTTGAAAAGCTTTTACGGCGTGTACCGCCGAAATTTGGGCTGATATGCAGCGTTTTATTGTTTTTTGCAACATTTCATGTGCCACAAAAATATCTGTTATATCAGCCATTTGCAATCCCGCTGCCACAGCAATGGTATTTGTCTTATTGGCTATCGATTTTTGGTTTTATTTCACCAGATTTCTTTTCCGCAGATTATTTTCCCATATTCCCATACATATTTTTGTTTTTTGCAGGGCATTTTCTTGGATATCAGCTGTACCGGCTTCCAAAAGGCATCAAAGATTTTTCAATTCGTCCACTGGAATTTTTAGGACGGCATAGTTTGTTGGTTTATTTATTGCATCAGCCGGTTGTATATGGGATTATGTTGTTTGTTTTCCCGTAAGGCTTTTTGTCAGAAAACGTAACACAAATGACTCTTTACAATTATTTTAACTTGTGATATCATCTTATAAAGGAAAGGAGTCTTGTCATGGCAAACAAAACTGGCACAAAGCAAGTCACGGCAAATAAAAAAGCATGGCATGACTACTTTGTTGAAGAAAAACTGGAGGCTGGCATTGAACTTGCTGGCACAGAGGTCAAATCTATCCGATTGGGACAGGTTGGGCTGAAAGATTCTTATTGTACTTTTCAAGATGGTGAAATTTTTGTACGTGGTATGCACATCAGTCCTTATGAAAAAGGGAATATTTTTAATAAAGACCCATTGCGAGTACGCAGGCTGTTGCTGCATAAAAAAGAGATTATGCGTTTATTTGGAAAGACCAAACAGGATGGGTATACAATTATTCCACTCAGCGTATATTTCCGCAATTCCCATGTGAAGTTGGAACTTGGGCTTTGCAAAGGCAAAAAACTGCATGATAAACGTGACAGCATGGCAAAACGCGATGCAAAACGTGAAATGGATCGAGCAATAAAAGAACGCAACCGATAATAAACAAAGCTGATTAGGCGATAAAATTGGGAAGCAGGAAAAACATGAAAAAAGCATTACTGATTATTGATGTGCAAAATGACTATTTTCCGGATGGGAAATGTCCATTATATCAACCAGAAGAAGCGTTGCATGCCATTAAAAAAATGTTAGAACATTTTAGAATGAAGAATTTTCCTGTCTTTTATATTCAGCATATCGCTAACAATGTAGCAACTTTTTTTATCCCAGAAACAGATGGTGTGCAGATTCATAAGGATATTCAACCATTAGATACAGAAACTGTGATTGTGAAACATTATCCAAACAGCTTTTATGAAACTGAATTACAGGATAAATTGAGAGAAAAAGAAGTCACAGATTTAGTTGTTTGTGGTATGATGACACATATGTGCGTTGATACAACCGTAAGAGCTGCTAAAGATTATGGGTATAAGGTAACACTAATATCTGATGGATGTGCAACAAAAGCGTTAACGTGGAATAGTGTAAATATTCCAGCAAATACGGTTCAAAATGTATACTTGGCTTCATTAAATCAGAAATTTACTGATATTGTAACAAGCACAGCATTTTTTGAAAACGGATTATGATTATTTTAATCAAAAGTAAAAAATTTCCTTTATTTTATGGGGACGTACCGGCTTCGACGGGGGTGTTGAAGCAGGAAAAGCGGGCGGAAGTGAGGACGCTTCCTTAAAAGCCTCAACTTGTTTATAAATTAAACAACAACGATTATTCTTTACAGGCTGCCTAATTAAGGCTAGCCCGTCCTGCCTGAGAGGACCACGGCTTAGGGTCAGGGCGTCGATTTTGTGGTGAACGTGTATAGGTTAAGAGTTGCGCCTGTCATGTAAAATGACTCTACTAAAGCAGTAAGCTTGTTTGTCAGCGTACTGTGGAGGGAATGATAAATGACAATCTGCGCCCGGAGAAATTCCTGTGGGGATGCTTTCGGACAGGGGTTCAACTCCCCTCGTCTCCACCAGATGGAAGGTATACAAGTACCATTCCGAAAGTTCTGACTGTCATGCCAGGCGGCCTGTTCGGTGTCGTAGCCACATTGGAAGACTACGATGCCGAACAGCGAGCTTTAAGCCATAAGGCTACCTATGCGGAGATCAAGGCGTGGGGTTCCGCCGAATACCATGAGGCCGTCACCAACCTGGATATATCCCGTGCACGGAAGCGGTGCGGACTCGCCCAGGATGAATACAAGGGGCGGCCGCCGTCCGGCAAGTATTACGAGCCGAAGCCCCGGAAGCATAAGGAGGACATGGTCATCGAGGCGTTCCGGCACTTTGGTATGATCTGAACATTGACGTCGTAAGGCAAAGTAAAATTGACCTGCCCGCCGCCGCTGCGGGCAGTATGGAACACGGAACGCTCCCCTTCCAGAGGGACGGCCCGTGTTCATTTTTATTTGTCGGACAACTCTTGAGAGGCTACAGGAGCCGCGTAGCGCCCATGAGGTATCTGTCATGGCCGGAAGGGGTGGACGGCTCTCAGAGGACCCGCAGGTGGCCTGCAGGACGCCGGGACGGGTGCCATCCTGGCTGTGCTCGCCCTCACGCCGTTCTTGGTCTTAGAGCCTATCCCAAAATAAAAGAATCTGTGGTATAATACCAAAGGGTGATAA
>CAJUDU010000083.1 GCA_910584935.1 uncultured Butyricicoccus sp.
AGGATATGGTCATCTTCATACCAGACAACCATGCCTTCCCCAATCATAGCTGGGGCATTTTCGCGCAGAATACGGATAAACTTCCCGGTTTCGGTTTCCAAAATGACAAAGTTGCCTTCAAACCGGTCAACTGTGGCTCTTTGTTTCATGCGGCATTCTCCTTTGCTTTTGGGAGTGTAATGACAATTGTGCCTTTTTCCGTGCTGCGCACATCCCGGATAACAGCGGCATTCAGGTTGACAAGGGTTTGCTGATGGGGGTGCCCATAATCATTGTCTGCGCCACAGGATATGATTGCAGTATGCGCGTAGGTGGCTTTGAGGAAATCCAGCCCAGAAGAAGTTGCGGAACCATGGTGTCCCAACCGGATAATATGACAGCGAATATCGGCGCCGCTGTCCAGCAAATCCTGTTCCACAGGGACTTCTGCATCGCCCATCATCAACACGCGGGTGCCATTCGCTTCAAACATACAGACGATAGACGTATTATTGAGGTTATCATAGCTAGCATTTTGCGGCGGGCTAAGAAAGTGGAAAAATGCGCCGGAATCAAGTTCCAGCCGTTCCCCAGGTGTGGGGACAAGCACAGAAACGCCTTGTGCTTCCACCATATGCAGCAAGTTTTCATACGTCCGTGTTGTATGCACTGCGCCAGTGGTATAAAACGTATCCACAGGGAATGCGGCAAGGATTGTACTCATACTACCGATATGGTCGGCATGGGGATGGGTCGCAATCACGGCACGCAGCCGGGTGACGCCCTGGCTGGCAAGGTAACTGACCACTCGTTCACCCATTTCCGCAGGACCGGCATCAATCAGCACAGCCTGCCCCTCTGAAAGGAACAAGGTGCAATCCCCCTGCCCGACATCAATAAAGTGGATTGTGGTATCCGCAGAAAAGATAGGGGCAGGGAAATAGTGGAGCAGAAAACTGCCCGCCAGCACAAGCAGGACAAAAACCGCTGCAAAGGGAAGGAAAGCGCGTCTGCGCCTGGGACGGCGCATTTTATGTGCCACAGTATCCCTCCTTTGTTATGCGGAGCATTAATCTTTGCAAGTTTGGTAGGATTCAAATTCAGCAATGATTTTGGGTTCGGGCGCAGGGGTCAACAGGCTGACAATAATAATGGCAATCAAGCCAAAGCAGAAGCCTGGCACAATTTCATATAAATCAAAGATACCGCCGGAAAGCTGTGCCCAAACGATGGAAGTCACGCCGCCGACAATAATACCAGCATAAGCGCCAAATTTATTGGTACGTTTCCAGAACAGGGAGCAGAGCACAAGCGGACCAAAGGCAGCGCCAAAACCAGCCCATGCATAAGATACCAACCCAAGGACGGTACTATTCTGGTCAGTTGCGATAATCGCAGCGATAACAGCGACTGCCATAACACAAATGCGGCTGACCCACATCAGTTCCATTGGGGAAGCATTGGGGCGGATTTTATTATGATAAAAGTCTTCAGTAATTGCAGAAGCGGTAACAAGAAGCTGGCTGTCAGCCGTAGACATGATTGCGGCGAGGATAGCGGAATGGAAAATGCCGCCAATGAATATTGGGAAGATTTTTGACACCATTGTGATATAAATTTCTTCCTGCTTTGTGCCTTCCAGCAGGATATCGCCGAGGAACATACGCCCGGAAACGCCAATAAGCACAGCAGCAGTTAGAGAAATCACAACCCAAATTGTTGCAATACGGCGAGACTTTTTGATTGCATCCGGTGATTCAATCCCCATAAAGCGGACAAGGATATGCGGCTGACCAAAATAGCCAAAGCCCCAGGCAACCAGAGAAATAATTCCTATTGTGGTATAAGGTACATTGGTCTGTCCATCGACAAACATATTTAGGAAATTAGGGTTAAAATCGTTCACTTGATTCAAGAAAGGCGAAAAGCCACCCATGGATTTGATTGCGATTGTTGGCACAGCAAGCACACAGAAAAACATCAGCAGACCTTGGAAAAAGTCTGTCCAGCAAACGGCAAAGAAACCGCCGGCAAACGTATAAGAAATGACAACGACAGCGCCGATAATCAGCGCGGCAACATAACTGATGCCAAAGACAGAAGAAAAGAGCGTTGCACAGCTGACAAAACCAGATGCGGTATAAAATAAGAAGAAAATAAGGATAAATACCGCAGCAATAACAGAAACCATGCCAGAGTGGTCACGGAAACGGTTTTTAAAGAATTGCGGCAGTGTGATTGCGTCACCAGCGACTTTGGTATATTGGCGCAGGCGTTTTGCAACAAATAACCAGTTGAGGTATGTACCAATACCCAAACCGATTGCAATCCAGCCAGCAGAAATGCCGGAGAGATACGCGGCGCCAGGCAAACCCATCAGCAGCCAGCCAGACATATCAGAAGCTTGTGCGGACATAGATACGACCCAAGAGCCAAGCTTGCGCCCGCCAAGGAAGTATTCTGTGGTGGTACGGTTCTTGCCATAGAAATACATACCGATGCCAATCATAAACATCAGATAGCATACAAATGCAAGAATAACAGGTAATTTTGCATACATTGTTTTTTCAGTCCCCCTAAAAGGCAGTTACTTATTTCACGTTTATTATATCGGAAATGTTTCTGTAATGCAATATCGGAAATGCAGGTTTTCTTTTTGCATATTTCATTTTCCCCACTATTTGCATCAGAAAAGGCAAAAAAACAGGTATTTTTCGGTATGAAAAAAGGGGTATAAGGGATAGAAATTAAAAAATTGTGTTTTTTGAAAAAGATGCGAAACAGGGGGAAACAAATGCCGTAACCGGCAGATGAATATTTATAGTTTATCAAGCGCATACTGGTGGTAAATACGCAAAGGGGTGAAAATTTATGAACCGCATTGTATTAACGCTTGTCATCATTGGTGCGCTGAACTGGGGCATTTTGAGCATTGGCGGGCTGGATTTGGTTGGCTATTTATTTGGCGGGCAAGGTTCCGTAATCAGCCGTATCATTTATGGCATTGTCGGGCTGGCAGGCATTTGGGCATGCAGCTTTTATTTCAAACTGCGCAGCAGTTCACAATCTTCTTAACGTTTTTAGGAACACAGAAGCAGCATATCAGGGGTATCTTTATGATAAAGGGAAATCCTCAGATATGCTGCTTTGCTGCCAGAGCAGATATTAGACATATTCCATAAGATAAAAAAATAGATTTTATATCCAGCTATTTTTCATTTGCTGCACGATGCCGCTGCACATATAATCAGACATATCCATGGCAAGGCGCTGGCAGATTGGCGCTATATTTGCAAATGCAATATAATTTTTATCCAGCATATTGGTTACAATGCTTTCCAGCAAGTCATTTTGATGGCACAGCATTGCATTCCATTCCGTGGATTTCCAATAAGGGTTTATGTCACATAAAGCCTGGGTGGTACATTGTGCATTATCCAGCCATTCTTTTTTAATGCAAGCGGTTTGTTCGCTGTTTGCCAGCAAATGTTCAATATAGTTGGCAAATAAGGTATTGCTGTTTGTCATTGCATCAATAAGCCCTTGGCAGTCAGCCGCTGGATAGATATTAGTAATTATTGTTGCATAGCGTTTGCTCATCGCTTCCAGTTTTGATTTGGCATCCGTGCCCAGTGGCGTATCAAATAAGGCATTATTCAAAAATACCAGCTGCCAAAAGATATTTTCCATTGCATAACTGACCATTGCCTGATAGAGCAGAAATTCTCGTTCATCCATAATGCAAACCTTCCTTTCACTAATCAGGATATGATAATAAGCAAGGAAAGGGTACTGGAAAAAACCACCCTGCATCAATACAAGGTGGTTTTGATTTGTTTATTTGGCGCATTTATTACATGGCGTAAGCCCACTATTTTGCGCTTTTTCCAACGTTGTTGGGGTTGAGTTTTTGGCACCGCAAGTTTCGATTAAATGATATCGTTTACCAGTTGGTGTTACCCATACTGTATCTTGTAAACCTGATGTGGGAGTTACTTGCTCAGATGAGTTGGAGGGGGATTCCGGAACAGAAGGTTTTGTTGGTGTAGTTGGTTCAGTTGGTGTTTCTGGTACAGGTGTTGTGACTTGCGGTTTAGTGGCTATGTAAACAGATTGGGTTTCACCATCCCATTACACATCGGCTTTCAAAGCTTCTGAAACAAACCGTGTCGGCACAAATGTCCGGTTGTTGATGGCTGTTGCAGGTACATCCAGTGTTTTCGCCTCACCATTTACCATTGCAGTAGTTTGGTTTAGCGTGATTGCAACTGTAATACCTTCCTTTTCGGCTGTAGCAGTCTGTGTTTCCGCATTCCAGTCAACTTTTGTGTTCAATGCTTCAAAAATAATACGCATCGGTACCAGTACACGGTTTTCAATCACAACTGGTTCAGGGTCAGGGGAAAGCTTATTGTCATCCACATATAGGGATATTGCTGATGCCTGCGATATCAGCATAACCAAAGCGAAAAATAGGGATGTAATTTTTTTTATAATATTAGACCTCCTCTTTTTTCGTGATTATACCATAATAATTCAGATAATTCAATCATTTTTACATATATCACACATTTAGATTTATTCTTGCATAGTATGTTTATTAACAATGCATGGTGTTTTATGGAGTGATTTTCTGCCACAGCGCAGCGCTGGCCCAGGGAAAGTAAATAATCATCGATAAGCCTGTCCCGTTTCAAAGCTGCTCAGACTTGCGCAATTTCACCCAAAGGAATAAGCCAATTTGTATTTTGGTCACCATAACTCCCAAATGCATAGGTAAAGGATTTGTCATCCTGTACTATCTTTTTCAGTAATCTTTAACAGAATAAACGTGCAATTTGATGTTTAGTTTAATTCTAATAAAAAACGATTATATAAAGCTATATTACTTTACTATTGCGGTCATAACGCAGGGCAGTAAAGGTTATTGCCCTGCGTTATGAAAGTGATAAATTTTACAAAAATATGGAAACAAAATTCACAATCCCACAGCAAAGAATACCTAAAATGGTTGGTAAGACGATTGATAATAATGTCCATTTCAAGCTTCCAGTTTCTTTATGGATTGTCAGGCATGTTGTGGAACATGGCCAATGGAATAATGAAAATAAAATAAAACACAATGCTGTTTTTGCTGTCCAGCCGTTTGCAATCAAAAGCGCTGCCAAATCTGAAAGGGAACTGGTTTCTACCAATGTGCCAACTGATAAATATCCCATTAAAGTAAGTGGAAGCACAATTTCATTTGCAGGGAAACCTAAGATAAAGGCAAATAAAACAACGCCATCTAATCCCAAACAACGTGCAAATGGGTCAAGGGCTTCAGCACATAAGGTCAGCAGAGGTGTTTCGGAAAAGCTGACATTGCCCATAAGCCAGATAATCAATCCCGCAGGGATGGCCACAATCACAGCACGCCCCAGAACAAATAAAGTGCGGTCAAAGACAGACCGTATGATGACCTGACCAACTTGTGGGCAGCGGTATGGCGGCAGCTCCAAGGCAAAAGAACTAGGTGTGCCTTTTAAAATTGTAGCAGACAATAAACGGGAAACCAACAAGGTTGTAAATATACCGATTACAATAATAAAAGTCAGTAGCAATGCGCTAAATGCTGTGCCATATTTGTTAATATTCATCCCTGTAAAGAAGATTGCCAGCAAAGAAATCATGGCTGGAAAACGACCATTGCATGGTACAAAAGAATTGGTGAGGATTGCAATCAGCCGTTCGCGTGGAGAATCAATAATCCGGCATCCAATTACGCCCGCTGCATTACAACCAAACCCCATGCACATTGTCAACGCCTGCTTGCCACAAGTACGTGCTTTACAAAAGGCATGGTCTAAATTAAATGCAACACGCGGTAAATAACCGACATCTTCTAAAAGGGTGAATAATGGAAAGAAAATTGCCATTGGTGGCAGCATCACAGAAACGACAGCGGTAATCACTTCTATTTGTTGTACCACTTAAGCAAAAAAGCAAAAACCCTGCTGCGTGATCAGTGCAGCAAGGCTTTTGCGTTATGGTAAATAAAAGCTTGAACTGCATAGGATTTGGGGGATCCCATGCGATTACACTATACCACATATTTCGACCTTTGTGTGTCGAATTTTGTCGAATGGGAAAATAATTTTTATCCATCTAACTGCTATGCCTGTAGTCAGCAAATTGGGGCACAGCATAGAATATCCGTTTATTGTTCACCCAACGTTGAAGCTGGCGGGTGATTTTCGGTGCAGTCGGGCGGTCGTAAATCATCACATACGGATCATAGCCCATTTGCCGCAGAGTGTCCACCCGGTACAAGTCCTGCTCATGGGTGCTGCCGTAGTTGGTCAGGACATAAACGCGCCGCCTGCGGCTGTTCTTAATCGCGGTCAGCTCTAGAAAACGCCGGAAATACCCGGTCAAGTCCTCGTTTGGATTGTCCCACGCAAAATGCACTGCTTTGGTACGCACCCGGTTTAAGAGCGCTACATTGTCCGGCGTAATCAGCTGAATGTCCAGCCCCTGCGAGAAGTCCACCCATGCACGGCTTTCGGCAAGCTGCAAAATCAATGCTTCATGGTCGGGGCAGGCAAGCAGGTTTGCATCCAGCAGTTTGATTTCCTTCTGCCCGTCCCGAAATTCGGACAGGTCAGCTACCTTGTGGCTTTGCCGCCCTTCCTTGCCGCTGACAATGCAAAATCCGCAATTTCGCGGACAGCCACGGCTCAAAAAGCCGTAGGCGGTGTCAGAAAACTGCGGATATAAAGAATAATCGGGATAGGTATGTTCTACTTCGTCTGGAAGATTAGGGCCTGGCCCATATCCTGTGCCACCGCGGATCACCTCGTCAGCATTGGTGACGGTAATTGTATCTTTCGAGTATGTATCCGTGAATACTCTGCTTTTATAAACAAGGTCATAATGACTTTGTGGATCCCACCACTCCACCTGATCACCCCGCGCCTTATGATATGCAGACAACTTCATCAGGCACAGATTAGGGAAGTTGTGGGAATCCACATCTACCAGTCCAATTTTAATGGTCATATTATTCCCCATACAGCCCGACGTTATCAAGGGTTGCCCAAACGCGAATCATGTCCTCGGTAAGGTCGAGAACGCCATTGCCTTTACCGTGCAAATATCCCTTGTGGACTAATTTTGCGATAAGGGGTTTCCAGCAGTCGGGCAAGTCCTCATAATATTTGTACCGCATTTCGGTTTCCTCCTTCGTCTGCATCACATCTTTTATGCGTGGCAATAGATTTTTCAGGAAAGCATCTTTCGTATTCCCGCCAAAGAAAGCCGTCCCCGGACAGGTTTTAGCGCTCTTTGCTGGATGATAATCACCTAATGCCTGCCCTTTTGCTGTCCACCATGCGTGGTAAGTAATTGCCGTTTCCGGCTCCAGCACAAATACTTTGCACAGTGCAGCAGTCAAGGTGACAATAGCATCTGCCTGTTCAGCGGTCATCTTATCATATCCGGCATCGAAATTGCCAAAATTTTCAATACAAACCGCGCCGCTGTTTGCGCCTTTAATCCCAGCGGGGTTCAGTGCAAGGTTCCTGCCGGTCACAATCATGCCATCCGGGAATACCGTAAAATGCTGTGCAATATCAGCAAATCCGCGTGCCAAATGACTTTGCCGCATAGCCGCCTGCCGGGTAAAATGATTCCTGCCGTCAAAATGCTTATATTCCGGCGACCAGGTATGATGCAGCTGCACCAGCCGGATTTTCCGTTTGGGCATACGCCCCGTTAAAAAAGATTCCGCTTCATCTGGTCGGAACATCAAAAAGCCGTTATTCGCAATCATTCTGTTAGCACCTCCAATTTTCCACTCATAAGTTCTGGCAGCATCGCATCCCGCAGTTCCACCAGCAAGCGGTTTTCTTCTTGATTCAGATAAAAGATATGCTGCTTCCACATCGGAAGAAAGAAACTGATCAGGCTGGATAAAATCTCTTTGTCCTGATTTTCAACCTTAAATTCATTTTTTGCTTTGGTCAGCGTGATATATCGACGGCTTTCATAGTGACCGCCCAATAGACGAAAGGTTTTGTCCAGTTCCTCGCTATTGGACTGCTTTACAAGCTGCGCAACTTCGTATAACCCGATCGTTTTTGCAAGCGTTTCATTACAGGTGACTTTGATAACGCTTCGTTCTCTGGAAATTCGATTAATATCCGCCATAATATCGGCATAGGGCCTATGTTGGATTTCCCGTTCCTGAAATGCTATGTACCGCGATGGAACGATATTGTATTCGTTCTTAGCGATTTCCTCAACACTAACCTCCTGTGAAAATTCCGCCACACTGTGACAGCTGCCGCATACAGCAGAAATCACATCATCCGGCAAGACATTTACAGTTTTGTGATATGTTCTGTTCTCATGGCTGGCACCGCCATACTGTCCGTTTTGATCACGTTGTTCCTGCGCTGCTTTCCGGCGGCAATCATAGAATTTAACAGATTTATTGCCGCTGGAAAACACGATTACACAGGTTGGAATGCTGGTTGATTCGAACATCTTGTCCGGCAGAGAAATCACACGTTCCACCATTCCGGCATCAAGCAGATATTCTCGGACTTCCTTTTCCGGAGTGCCGGAAAGGATACCGCAGGGGAGAACAAATGCGCACCGCCCATTAGGTTTCATACGGTTTAATGCTGTCAAGACAAAAGCAAAATTTGCATTGGATTCTGGTGGAATAGGTTTTCCCTGAAATCGGCTGTCTGCCAATATCGGCGCGGGGGCTGTCCATTTTATGTTGTAAGGTGGGTTTGATACGATTTCATCTGCCAGGATATCTGGGGCTTGCTTAATTTCCTCAATTTCAGAGAAGCGTGAACCGGGCAATAATTTAAATCCTTTTGCAAATTCCAATGTTAAAGCGTTTCTGTTTATCACATATCCGCTCATATTTCGTGCTGCCATATTGAATAGCAATAACGGAATAACCTGTCCGTCCAGTTCCTCGCAAATAAAGATTTTCTCTGGATTTTGCGTCCACTTTTGAATCGTTAATGCGCTACTTCCGGCGCATAAGTCATAAACGACATCCCCAGCTTTTTCTGTTGCTACGGCACACAGCCTGGCAATGCTCTTTGGCGTGTAGTCCTGCTTTTTCTCTTTACGGTCAGCATGATAATATTGAAAAATCTTTTGCAGTTCGTCTGTCTGTAAGTCGCCGTCTACCAACTTCACATAATCCGCCAGAACAGTATTTTTAGCTGGGGACATCAATGCCATAAATACAGCATTTGAAAAGTCATTATCTGCGCTTATCAATTTTTGAAATGCCCTTGTCAGCGCAGAAAGTTCCATTTATTTTCCCTCCCGATTTTTCCCTTGAAGTTGCTTTGCCACCTGATGCACGCCAGTTGCAGCCAGCCCCGATACAATACCAACCGCCACAGCGGAAATATAATCTGTTGCGGCAAAATCCGGCATGATATACATCGCGGCAACGCCCAGCACTGCACCTGCAATACCGCATACAATTGGCAGCCATTTATTATCTACCGCGGTTGCCTTTACAATCTGTGCAATCAGATAACAAATCACTGTAATTGCCGGGATTGCTGTAAAACCTAAATTCTCCATATGTATAACCGTTCCTTTCATTCATCCTCATGTGCTGCCAGATTCAAATGTTTTTCCAGCTTGTCCAGCGCATCTGTCACCG
>CAJUDU010000084.1 GCA_910584935.1 uncultured Butyricicoccus sp.
GTATCATATTTCGATTGCATGTGATTTGAGAGGAGCTTTAATCAGTGGTTCCTTAGCGCAATGGGCTTGCACATAAATGGGAAAAAACCCGCAGTCGGCAGACTGCGGGTTTTGCATTTGTTAAGTATGGTTTTGATAGGATTTACGGTGGCTTGCAAGCGGCATTTGCCGCCGCACAGCCGCTAAACGGCTTAAATCAAAGGAAACGATATGGTTTTCTGGGCGGGTACCAAGCTGCGCAAGCACATCGCCCCATGGGGATACAGCGATAGAGTGAGCATAAGAATGGTAAGTTGCCTGCCAGTCCAATGCACTGGAAACGCCAGCCATAAATATTTGGTTATCCGCGGCACGGGCACGGAATAACAGTTCCCAATGTGCGGGGCCGGTGCGCTGGTTAAAGCAGGCGGGGACAAAAATCACATCCGCGCCAGCCTCCGCGGTTTCCAAAGCATATTCTGGGAAGCGGATATCATAACAAATCATCAGCCCGCACCGGCAAAAGGGGGTATCAAAGGTGGTAATACCATGCCCTGGGCAAAAGGAATCCGATTCACGGAAAGCGGGTTTTCCTTCAAATGCGACGTCAAAAAGGTGGGCTTTACGGTGGCGGGCAATCTGCGCGCCATCCGGCGCAAAGACAAAGGAGGTGTTATAGAGATGTTCCCCCTCGCATTCGGGCACCGAACCGGCAACCAGGTAAAGGTTATGTGCTCGCGCAAGGGCAGATAATTGCTGCCAGCGTTTGCCGCCTTGCGGCTGGGCATATTGCGCAAATATACTAGGGTCATAAGGGCAGCAGAACATTTCCGGCAAAACGGCAATATCTGCGCCTTGCTGGGCAGCCCAGCGGATACAGCTTGCAGCGGTACGCATATTGGTGGTTTCATCCGCACAAACTGCGGTTTGCAGCAAAGCAACGTGCATAATGTAAGCATCTCCCTTCCTTTGTGGGGCTTTGCCCCACACCCCAGCCTTCCGCAGGCAGCGCCAAAGGGATATCATCCCTTTGGAAACCCTGGCGGTGTTGGTCTGCCCTGAATAAGGGAGGGCAGACCAACACCGCCCTTTTTTTGAAAGGATTAATTGATCAAGGCGAGCAATTCTTCCAGCGGGATTATACCTACACTGCGGTTTGCTTCTTTGCCGTTTTTCAGTACAACAACCGTTGGGATAGACATCACCCGGAAACGTTCCGCAAGGGCAGGCTGTTCATCAATGTTCAGTTTGGCGACAATCGCACGCCCTTCCAGTTTTTTTGCGGCTTCCTCGACAATGGGCGAAAACATGGTGCATGGCATACACCAGACTGCCCAGAAATCAATCAGTACAGGCAAACCAGTGTTGACGGTTTCGTCAAAATTCTCCTGGGTTAAATGGATAATCATCTTTTAGATTTCCTCCTTCTTTTAATACATTTAATAATTGGGGTCTAAGATGCGAACCCGCCTGGGATGCTCCCGCAAAGACATGGGGAACATACTGTCAAAATCATAGTTTTCCGCAAGATTGCGGAAAAATGCGTGCATCGCAGGGCGGATTTCTTCGGTCACACCAGGATTTTGCGCCATATATTCGGCAAGATAGCGGCTGATTTCCCCGGAAAAATGCACTTCATCGGTATAATTGCCAAGCGGGATGGTCACTTCATCTATCGCGAAACAATAATAATGGATATTTTCATATGGCGGCAGTTCTGTCAGCAGCCGGTCGTATAATGCCATAACAGCGGCATAGGTGCCGTCACGAAATACCCTGTCCCAATACAGCATACTATATGGCGGTGTAAACAGGTAAAATTCCGTATTCGGATGGGCTTTGACAAAATCCAGTACGCATTTTAAATTGCGGTCAATGATTGCGTCATAAGCGTCAGCCGGTTCTGGGGTTTCGTTCCAATCCGGACGCACATAACTCCATAATGAATGTTCATGCGAAAATTCATATTTGGTGTCCCAAGTGAAAGCGTCATCCAAAGTTTCCCCTGTGCCACGCAGTGTGGCAAGCATACTTTCCCCGCATTGTTCCAACAAAACATCTTTATTAAACAGGTATTTGACATCGTCAAAGGGGTTTTCGTTGTATAAATATTGCGGTAATGGTGTTGGTTCTTTGTCATATGGGCTCATCAGCAAATTAGGGTCAAGACTCCAGAAAACCCGTTTCACATCATTGCGGGAAAAACACAAATTAAGTGCGGTTTGAAAATCTGAAAAACAGCCGCCGGGAAACGTTAATTTCACCGTTTGTGCGTCAAAAAGTGCGTTAAATTGCGAAGGGCGGAAGTTTGCTGTGACTGATGAACCGATAATTACAGTATCATAGTCCAAATTACGCGCAAGCCCAGCGTTTTGATATCGTTCATTTAAATAAACTGCTTTGACTGGTTCAAATGGCATATGGTAATGGAAAGATGGGTCAATGACAGCCACAAGCGCACCGGACAGCAAAAGCAAAGACAAAAGACCGGCAAGCATACCGGTGAGGTATTTTTTATACATAAAACCACCTCAGAAGGTAAAATAAAGGAAGGTACTGACGCCGGATAAGGAAAGAATCGACCAGAATAAAAGCAGGGTTGCGGCAACGCACAGCGAAGGCTTTGGCTGGAAATTTTTTAGGCGCTGCTGCATATTTTGCGGGAAAACAGCACCAGCAAGCGCTGCCAGCACAAAAAAGATGCAAACCACTGTGGCAAAAGTTTCCTTGCTGAATGGTAAAAGCTGCTGCAAACAGGAAAATTCCGTAATCATAAAGCAGTCGGTCAAATCGGCAGGCAATGCGCCAAATCCGCCCATTACTGTGCGGGATAAAAGCTGTCCGGCAGCGGCGATACTTGGTGCGCGGAAAAAGACCCAACAGAGATTGACAAACACAAATGTCAGCAGCCATGCCGGCAAAAGCGGCAAATGGCGTTTGGTATGTGCTTTCAGCACACGGCAAACCACCATGGCAATGCCATGCAGCGCACCCCATAACACAAAAGTCCAAGCTGCGCCATGCCATAAACCGGAAAGTAAAAAGATGATTAAGGTATTGATACAGGTGTGTATCAACCCATGGCGGCTTCCGCCGAGTGGGATATACACATATTGGGTGAAAAAGCGGGTCATAGTTATATGCCAGCGCTTCCAGAAATCCGCGATATCGCGGGCGCGGTACGGCGAGTCAAAGTTCATAGGCAATTCGATGTTAAAACAAAGGGCAACGCCGGATGCCATATCGCTGTACCCAGCGAAATCAAAATAAAGCTGCAAACTATAAGCGAGGATAACAAGGATTGCGGCAGGGATATTTAAGTCATTCAGGTGGTTCCAGCCCCAATCAGCAGCTGCGCCAAACGTATCCGCGACCAATACTTTTTTGAAAAGCCCAAAGGAAAAAGCAGTCAGTCCGCGGGACAAATTGCGGGCAGAAGGCACCCAATTTGCCCGGCTTTGGATTTGCGGCAGGATTTCTGAATGAAACGCAATCGGCCCGCTGGTGACATAGGGGAAAAACGAAGCATACAGCGCATATTCCGGCAGGGTATATGTTGGAGCAGTACCACGGCGAGTGTCAACAAGATAGGAAATTTGCTGGAATGTGAAAAAACTGATGCCAAGCGGTAAAAGCAATTGTATCGGGTCATAACCCTGCCCGGTAAGCAGCGCGATATTTTCCATGAAAAAGTTCATGTATTTAAAAATACCTAGCGTCAAAAGGTTTAAAAATATTCCGCAAACCAGCAAAATGCTTTTGGTGCGGCGGTATGGTGTTGCTGAAATTGCGGTGCTGAACAAATAGTTCAGCAAAATGCTGCCAAGCAGCACAGGCACAGAACGCAAATCATTTGCGGCATAAAACCAAAATGACATGGCAAGCAGAAAATACTGCGCGTAGCGTGGGCGGGTAAAATGATGCAGCACAAAATAACCCGCAATGCCAAAAGGCAGGAATACAAAAATAAAGAAATAAGAGTTAAATAGCATAATGAATACCGCTCCGAAGTTTGGTGCTTTCACCTATTATAGCACACTTGCCGCCGGTTGACAAACAACATGAGCAGGCGTTATCATAAACGATAGTAAAAACTGATTTTATATTGCAGGAGGAATCATAAAAATGACTCGTGAACAGGCTTGGGAACTGCTGACAACGTATAATAAAGAAGCGTTTCATTTGCGTCACGCTGTCACTGTAGAAGGTGTGATGCGTTATTTTGCCCAAACGCTTGGTTATGCGGATGAAGCGGATTTTTGGGCAAATGTCGGTTTACTGCATGATTTGGATTTTGAAATGTATCCAGAGCAGCATTGTGTCAAATCACAGCAGCTCATGCGGGACCATGGCGTGGATGAAAAAACCATCCATGCAACCGCAAGCCATGGCTGGGGGATTACTGTGGAAATAAAACCAGAACATCTAATGGAGAAAATATTATTTGCTTGTGATGAACTGACCGGGCTGATTGGCGCGGCAGCACTGATGCGCCCATCCAAAAGTGTGCAGGATATGGAGCTGAAAAGCCTGAAAAAGAAATATAAAGACAAAAAATTTGCAGCAGGCTGTTCCCGTGAAATCATTGCGAAAGGGGCGGAACTGCTTGGTTGGGAGCTGGATGAACTGTTTACCAAGACACTCGAAGCCATGCGCAGTGACGAAGCTCGCGTGCAGGAAATCTGTGGATAGGAATATGCAGGATTTTGCTGAAAACGTCAATTATGCAGCCTTTTACGCATAAATATTCATCACGATGGGCATATGAACAAAAATATATGCGGAAATCCTGATAGTTTTCGCAAGTCATGACTTGATATTCGTCTGGAAGCGTGTATAATAATACCTGTAACCAAAAAGAAGGGCATGGCGTTTTGCTTTTTGCCCTTTTACAGGAGGAAAGTAAATAATGAAAAAGAAATTCTCATTGGCGCTGGCAGCAATGATGCTCGCTGGCGTATTGACCGCCTGCGGCGGCAATGGCGGCGGGAATGCTGCAACAGGTTCTAACCCATCGTCAGGTAGCGGCGCGGCTTCCAGCGCTGCGTCCGGCAGTGAAACCCCAACCATTGACGCAATCAAAGCAAAAGGCGAAATTGTTATGCTGACCAATGCACAGTTCCCGCCGTTTGAATATCTTGGCGATGATGGTTCGGTGCAGGGTGTTGACCCGGATATTGCGCAGGCAGTTGCGGATAAAATCGGCGTGGAATTAAAAATTGTCGATATGGATTTTGACGGCATTATTGACGCGCTGAAAGCTGGCAAGGGTGACTTTGCTGCGGCAGGTATGACCATTACTGAAGAACGTCTTAAGGAAGTTGACTTTTCAGATGAATATGTTACATCTTCCCAGATGGTTGTTGTGCCGGCAGGTTCTGACTTGAAAGCCGATGACGCTATGCTTTCTGGCAAGAATATTACTGTGCAGGAAGGCACAACCGGCGACTGGTACGCTTCTGGCGATACCGAAACCACAGGTTCCGAAATTAAGGATGCCCAGGTGCTCAGGTACAAATCTGCGGTAGAAGCGGGTATGATGCTGGCACAGGGCAAGGCAGACGCAATGATTGTTGACCAGAAGCCTGCCGAAGCCATTGTTGCAGCGCAGGGCGGCAAGCTGGTATTATTGCCGGAAAAACTGACTGATGAACATTATGCGTTTGCAATCCAGAAAGGGCAGGAAGATTTGCAGGCTGTGATTAATGAAGTGCTGAAAGAATATAACGGCGAAAAAGTTGATGAACTAATCACCCAGCATATGGGTATTGAGTAAAAATTTTAAAACAGCAGGAGCGTATCGCGTCCCTGCTGTTTTGCTATCAAAATAAAGAAAAGGGGAGATATAACTGTGTTCACCCGACTTGCGGCAGCACCAGAGGAATTAACCGGTTTGGCAAAGCTATGGGATCAATTTGATACGGCATTTTTAACCAATGGCAGGTGGCAGCTTTATTTTAAAGGGTTGCTGAAAACATTGGAACTGGCGGCGGGCGCTGTCATTTTAGGCATTGTCATCGGCATTATCATTGCCATCATAAAAGTCAGCGCTCAACAGAGCCGTGACAATGGCAAACATAATTTGGTGCTGATGATTGCGGAAAAAATCTGCAATTTATACTTAACCATTATCCGTGGCACACCGGTTATGCTGCAATTGCTGATTATTTATGGCGGCGTATTTGTCAGCATGACAGATGGTACATTGGCGGGTATTGTAGGGTTTGGCATCAATTCAGGCGCATATGTCGCTGAGATTATCCGTGCGGGCATCCAGTCGATTGACCGCGGGCAGACCGAAGCAGGACGTTCGCTTGGGCTGACTTCCGGCATGACCATGCGGCTGATTATTATGCCGCAGGCGATTCGGAATATCCTGCCTGCGCTGTTTAATGAATTTATTACATTGCTGAAAGAAACTTCTGTGGCGGGGTATATTGCGGTCAATGAAGTGGTCAAAATGGCAAATGGCATCAAGGCTAAGATATTTAATATTATGCCGCTGATGATTACCGCTGTATTTTATCTCATTATGGTCATTGGACTGACCCAGCTGCAAAAAGTGATTGAAAGGAGGCTGCACGAAAGTGATCGACGTTAAAGGTTTACGGAAATCATTTGGCGACCATGAAGTGCTGAAAGGGATTGACGAACATATCAGCAAGGGTGAAAAGGTGGTCATCATTGGGGCATCCGGTTCAGGCAAATCGACATTTTTGCGGTGCCTTAACCTGCTGGAGCAGCCAACAGCAGGTACAATCACATTTGAAGGCACAGATATTACTGACCCCAAAACCGATGTCAATAAACTACGGCAAAAAATGGGCATGGTATTCCAGCAGTTTAACTTATTCCCACATTTATCTGTACGGGAAAATATTAAATTAGCGCCTGTGAAATTGGGGCTGGCAAGTGAAGCGGAAGCAGACAAGCGGGCAATGGAATTATTAGAGCGTGTCGGTTTGCCGGATAAAGCGGATTCTTATCCGCGGCAGTTATCCGGCGGGCAGCAGCAGCGCATTGCCATTGCGCGGGCGCTTGCTATGAATCCGGATGTGATGCTGTTTGATGAGCCGACTTCCGCGCTTGACCCGGAAATGGTTGGCGAAGTGCTGGAGATTATGAAAGAACTTGCGCTGGAAGGCATGACTATGGTGGTTGTAACCCATGAAATGGGGTTTGCGCGGTCAGTGGCAACCCGTGTATTATTTGTTGACCAGGGCATTATTGCTGAACAGAATGAACCCGGTGAATTTTTCAGCAACCCACAGCATCCGCGCTTGCGCGAGTTTTTATCCAAAGTATTGTAATATCACGCCAAAAGAAAACCTCCTGCGGGGAAAATCCCCTTGCAGGAGGCTTTTTTTTTCATTTTATGCGGCACGGAATAATTTGCGGCAGAATTTTGCCGTGTAATATTTTGCAGCCTGCGCCATCTCGCGGGATGCAACAATTTTGTCTGCCAGTGTGATAATCCAGGCTTCACTCGATTTGGGAACAGAAAAAGACAACGGGAACATATGGCTTGCAATCGCGCTGCATTGCCGGTCGGATAAATGGAAATGTGCTCGGGCACGCTGTGCGGCAATATCACCATGAATAAAAGCGTGCATATGCCGCAGCCGCTGCCAGCCAGAAAATTCTTGCTGATAGGACTTAAACCAGTCACTGTGCCAGTCATAGCCAAAGAAATCATGCAATAGTGCGGCACGAGTGACAGAAATCACTTCAGCATTCTCCAGCCCCAGCCGCAGTGCAATGGCATAAGCAGCTTGTGCAGTGGCAATAGAATGGTCATATACGGAATTTTCTGCCCCATGATGGACAAAATGACGGGTTTCCTGAAAAAGCGGGTCAGCCAGGATATCACTGGTGATTTGTTCAAATGTGGAATCCATTGGAATCACCCTCCAGCATAATAGATTTGATATATTTATTGTATGCCTTTCCAAAGCAGATTACAAGGCTGCCCGTCATAAAAACTTATGGTTATTTTTGCAAGGCTTTGGCGGCACGCCGCCAAAGCCATAGGCTGGCAGGTAAAGAAAGTAACTCTGCAACCGGAAAAGCAATCCATAAAACAGAAAGATTATGCTGTCCAAGCAGGTAAGCGACAGGCAATAGGAAAATGATTTGCCGCAGGCTGGACAATAAAAGGGCTTCGCCACTGCGTCCTAAGCCTTGCAGCATACCAGCAAAGGTTAGAATCACACCTGCGGGCAGGAAAGATGGTGCAATGATGCGAATTGCAGCAAGCCCGCCAGAATAGGCAAAAGCCTCGCTGCCAAATAGCCCAAGCAATGCGCGGGGGAACAAAAGGAACAGCACCATGCCAGCGCCCATTAAAACAAGGGAGAATTTCACAGCTTGCCAGGCAAGCCGCCGGATGCGGTTGGGCTTGCCCGCGCCAAGGTTATAGCCAATGATGGGAACAAGTGTATTGGTCATGCCATAAAGCGGCATATAAAGGAAGTTTTGCAGTTTATAATAAACGCCAAAAAAGCCGACAGCTGCCGCATGAAGCGGCATTAAAACAGCGTTCATGCCAGCAACCATAAAGGTGGAAAGCGCTTGGATGAGTGCCGCAGGCAATCCGACACGGCAAATTTCCAAGTTGATGGCACGGCCTGGGCGGAAGCCACGAAAAGATAAATGAATATCATGATTCAGTAAATGGTTCAGCCACAAGCCGACAGCAGCGGCAACGCATTGCCCAATAACGGTTGCGGCGGCAGCGCCAGCAACGCCGAATGCAGGACAGCCCCAATAGCCGAAAATAAAAATTGGGTCAAGGATAATATTCAGCCCAGCACCAAGGCATTGAATTAACATATGATAGACAGTTTTGCCAGTAGCTTGCATTAAACGTTCGGCAGTGAATAATAAAAAAACGCCGCCAGAAAATCCGGTGCAAATGCGCAGATAATCTAAACCCATGGACAGAACTACTTTATTTTCTGTGAAAAGGGATAGGAATGGTGCGGAAAATAGTTGACCGAGTAGGGCAAAGGCAATCCAACAGACAAACGATAGGAAAATACTGTTTGTAGCAATGCTGTCAGCGCGCTGCTGCTGACCAGCACCTAGCGCATGGCTAAGCAGCACATTTAAGCCAACACCAATACCAGTTGCCAAAGAAATCATCAGCAGTTGTATGGGAAAACTTAAAGATACGGCGTTTAAGGCATTATCGCTGATTCGGGCAACAAACATACTATCGACGATGTTATACAGGGCACTAATCAGCATAGAACCCATAACGGGTAAAGACATGGAAAGCAATAATTTACCTTCCGGCATGACGCCCATTTTATTTTCCTGCATAAAATTCACCTCACAGTGTCCGGGGGATGAGTTCCTTTTGACCACAAGCGGGAGTTCCAACGGCTTTCTGGCGGCAATAGATAGTTGTCATAGTGGGCAGTCCTCCGAAAGAAAAAGCAATCCTATTATTATAATACGAAATTCCCCCACGCAAGTCAACCGCTATGCGCCGGGGCACTAAAAGGGGGAAGGGAAACCAATGATTCCCTTCCCCCTCTTTTGTGTAAGTGCGCCCGGCGAGCGCACGTTCTAACGGGTGAAAGTCCCGAATCCGCCCGG
>CAJUDU010000085.1 GCA_910584935.1 uncultured Butyricicoccus sp.
CGGGACTTTCACCCGTTAGAACGTGCGCTCGCCGGGCGCACTGAAAAAACGCCGCAGACTTTTTCAAAATCTGCGGCGTTTGCCTGTCCATACGCTATTCAGTTTTTGTGTTCCCACACTCCATATCAATGACGACCGAAACCGTGATATAGTCCTCAATGCGCTTATTGCGGAGTTTGTCGCCCTCGGCGTCGAACACCACATGGCGGGCAAAGTGTTGGAAACGCAGGATTTCTACGAGTTTTCTCTTTGTAGCAACACAATAGTCTCCACATGGCTTGTCCGA
Organism: uncultured Butyricicoccus sp.; assembly: GCA_910584935.1. Lineage (GTDB taxonomy): Bacteria > Bacillota > Clostridia > Oscillospirales > Butyricicoccaceae > Butyricicoccus_B. The sequence continues at coordinate 287 of CAJUDU010000085.1, forward strand.
GGGAACATATCAAATGCCTTGGCACGGGCTGCCTGATAGCCATGCCCAGCAAGCTGTTTGCAGTCACGGGCAAGGGTTGCTGGGTCACAGGATACATAAACAATCCGGGTGGGTAACATGGCAGCAATGGCATCAATGGTTTCTGTGGTCAGTCCTTTGCGCGGCGGATCTACCACCAACACATCAGGCTGTTCGCCTTGCTGGGCAAGCATCATAGCGGCTTGCCCGGCATCCGCACAAATAAATTTTACATTTGGGATCTGGTTCCGTTCCGCATTGTCCCACGCGTTTTGAACTGCTTCGGCAACCACTTCAATCCCTGTCACATGGCGGGCTTTTTCCGCAAGCGCTAGTGTAATTGTCCCCGCGCCGCAATATAAATCAACCACATTTTCTGTGCCGGATAACGCGGCAAAATCAAGGGCACATTGATATAGTTTTTCCGCTTGGGCATGATTGACCTGATAAAATGCATGAGGGGATATCTGGAACACATTGCCACATAACACATCCTGCATTGCAGGATGTCCCCATAATGTAATAGTCTTATCGCCAAGGATAACATTATCTGTCCGGCGGTTGATGTTTTGGACAATGCTGGTAAGTCCAGGGATGGCAGCTGTCAGCCGTTCAATCAAGGCTTCTTTGGCAGGCAAACCACGGCGTGCAGTCACCAGACAAAGCTGGGATTCCCCGGTAGAAGCGCCAGTACGTACATAAATATGCCGGATTAAGCCTTCTTTGCTGTCCTCTGCATATGCGGGGACAGCATATTCCGTCATCCAATCGCATACAATGGCCGCGATTTGGTTTGCGGTTTGACTGGTAATACGGCATCCATCCGCTGCTTTGACAATATCATGGCTATGCGGACGGTAGAACCCAATATAAGCGCCATTCTCATCTTGTCCTACAGGATATTGCGCCTTATTGCGGTAATGTTCCTGTTCTGGCGCACCGATAATCCCCTCGAAAATGCCTTCAATCCCGCCAATACGACGCAAAGCATCGGTAACTTTCATTGCCTTTGCGCGCAGTTCTTCCTCATAAACAATATGCTGGAAACAACAGCCGCCGCATTTGCCTGCATAAGGGCAGGCAGGTTCTATCCGGTGTTTGGAAGACACAACAATGCGTTCTATCCGCCCAAAGGCAAGGTTTTTTTTGACTTTCAAGATTTTGATATCACATTGATCGCCTACAGCCCCGCCAGGGATGAATACAGCAATCCCTTCAATGCGGGCAACCGAAGCGCCTTCGGCGGTATAACCGGTAATTTCTGCGCGGTAAATTTTATTTTTTTGGAGTGCCATATTGACCCGCCTGCCTTTCCCGTTTATGTTATACTTATTGTACCATATGGCGGACATAAAAGGGAAGCAGCACTTTGCCCTTTTGCACAGCGATAAAAAAGGCAGCCCAATGGTTTTCGGGCTGCCTTTTTGGCACAATCTCAGCGGATGGTATTGATATCCACCATTTCACAGTTTGCAATTTTCATATTGGATTCCAAACAGTTCAGCAGTGCATTTGCGGTATCAATCGCAGTCAAACAAGGGATTGCGTGTTCCACCGCCGCACGGCGGATTTTTACGCTGGCAAGTTCAGGATGCCGCCCCTTGATGGATGTGGAAATGACATAATCCACTTCCCCATTATCAATCATATCCAAAATATTGGGGTGCTGGTCAGGTTCAAACGCATTGTAAACCACGTTAGTCGCAACCATATGACGGTTTAACGTATTGGCAGTGCCGCTGGTGGCATAAAGCTCATACCCAAGCGCTTCAAACCGGCTGGCAATCGAAACCGCTTCCTGTTTGTCCGCAGGGCGCACAGAAATCATCACAGCGCCTTTACGCTTGCGCATTTCATAACTGGCGCCGCTCAGCCCTTTGAACAAGGCTTCCTTAAAGGATTTGGATACGCCAAGCACTTCACCGGTAGATTTCATTTCCGGGCCAAGCTGGGTGTCAAGATCACGCAGTTTTTGGAATGAGAATACCGGGACTTTCACCGCATAATAATCGCTTTCCGGATATAATCCAGTGCCATAGCCCATATCTTTCAGTTTTTCGCCAAACATACAGCGGGTTGCCAAATCCACCATAGGCACGCCAGTGACTTTGGAGATATATGGCACAGTACGGGAAGAACGCGGGTTGACCTCAATGACAAAAACTTCATCATTATACAGCACAAACTGGATATTGACCAGCCCAAGCACAGCAAGGTTTTTTGCCAGCGCTTCGGTATACCGGATAATGGTATCTTTATGTTTCTGCTCAATATTGATAGACGGATAAATGGAAATCGAGTCGCCGGAGTGTACGCCCGCACGTTCAAAATGTTCCATAATGCCTGGGATTAAAATATCATCCCCATCACAGATGGCGTCAACCTCAATTTCACGCCCCATCATATATTTGTCAACCAGCACAGGGTTTTCAACCTTGTTGCGGGTGATGACCTGCATATATTCGCGGATATCTTCTTCCGAAAAAGCTATTTCCATCCCCTGCCCGCCAAGGACATAAGAAGGACGCACCAGTACAGGATAACCTAACCGGTCAGCAACTTCCACCGCTTCTTCCTCAGTCATCACGGTATCGCCCTTGGGGCGCGGAATGCCGCATTTCTCCAAAATAACATCGAATTTTTCGCGGTCTTCTGCCGCGTCAATCGACCATGCCGGCGTGCCAAGAATCGGCACACCCAATTTTTCGATATGCTGCGCCAGGTTAATGGCGGTCTGCCCGCCAAACTGTACAATAGCAGCATCTGGTTTTTCGGCATTGATAACGCCTGTGACATCTTCCGGTGTCAGCGGTTCAAAATACAGCCGGTCAGCCGTATCAAAGTCCGTGGAAACCGTTTCCGGGTTATTGTTGATGATAACCGTTTCACAACCAAGCGCTTTCAGCGCCCATACCGAATGCACCGAGCAATAGTCAAATTCAATGCCTTGCCCGATCCGGATCGGCCCAGAACCAAGCACCAGCACTTTTTTACGTCCATCAGATGGCTTGACTTCATTTTCATCGTCAAATGTCGAATAATAATATGGGGTTTCAGCGTCAAATTCTGCCGCGCAGGTGTCAACGGTTTTATAAACCGGCAGCCGCCGGAAATCCCCAATGGTTTGCCCAGACATGGCTTCAATGGTCTTATCCAAAAAGCCCAGCTTCTTAGCGCGCAAATACAAATCCGCATCCAGCGTTTTGCACGCGGCAAGCTCTTTTTCCATATCCACAATGTTCATAAAGCCATGCAGGAACCATGTATCAATCTTGGTAATATCAAAGACTTGCTCAATGGTCATCAGCCCGCGGCGGAACGCCTCGCAAATGACAAATAATCGTTCATCATTGGCGCGGTATACACCTGCTTTGACCTCGTCATCCGTCCATTTCTGCAAACGGGGCATGACAAGTGAATCCAGCTTGATTTCCGCGCCGCGTACCGATTTCATCATCGCTTGTTCAAATGACGGCGCAATTGCCATGACTTCGCCAGTCGCTTTCATTTGGGTGCCCAGCGAATTGTCCGCATAAACAAATTTATCAAACGGCCAGCGCGGGAATTTCGCTACAATATAGTCAATTGTCGGCTCAAAACAAGCATAGGTTTTGCCTGTCACCGCGTTAATGATTTCATCCAAACCATAGCCGATTGCAATTTTTGCGGTCACTTTGGCAATCGGATAACCAGTTGCTTTGGATGCCAGCGCGGACGAACGGGAAACACGCGGGTTGACTTCAATGACTGCATATTCAAAAGAAGTCGGGTGCAGTGCAAACTGTACGTTACAGCCGCCCTCAATGCCCAGTTCGGTGATAATTTTCAGCGCGGACGAACGCAGCATCTGATATTCTTTATCGCAAAGGGTCTGGGACGGTGCAACCACTACAGAATCCCCTGTATGCACGCCGACTGGGTCAACATTTTCCATATTACAAATGGTGATCGCATTGCCTTTGCGGTCGCGCATGACCTCATATTCAATTTCTTTCCAACCCGAAATATCTTTTTCAACCAGGATTTCATCCACACGGGAATACATAATGCCAGTTGCGGCGATTTCTTTCAGTTCATCCCAGGTATGGGCAATACCGCCGCCTGTGCCGCCAAGGGTATAGGCAGGACGGATAATCACAGGCAAGCCGATTTCCTCTGTAAAAGCAATCGCATCTTCCACCGTATGCACAACTTTAGAAGCAATGCAAGGTTCGCCGATTTTCTCCATGGTATCCTTGAAAATCTGACGGTCTTCTGCTTTGGCAATGGTATCCGGGTTTGCGCCAAGCAGTTTAACGCCCATTTCCTCTAAGAAACCATCCTCACAAAGTTCCATTGCAAGGTTTAAGCCGGTCTGTCCGCCAAGGTTTGGCAGCAGAGAATCCGGACGTTCTTTTTTGATAATCGCTTTGACCGCGTCAATGGTCATCGGTTCAATATAGACCCGGTCTGCCATGGCTTTATCGGTCATAATGGTTGCGGGGTTGGAGTTGACTAACACCACTTCCAGCCCTTCTTCACGCAGGGCACGGCAAGCCTGTGTACCGGCATAGTCAAATTCCGCCGCCTGCCCAATGACAATCGGACCGGAACCCAGCACCATGACTTTTTGAATATCTGTTCTTAACGGCATACTGGCGCGCCCTCCTTTGCTTTATCAATGTTCTCCAGAAATTTGTCAAACAGGAATGAAGTATCCATGGGACCGGGACATACTTCCGGATGGAACTGCACGGTAAACACAGGGCGGTTGATATGTTCAATCCCTTCCACCGAACCATCATTCAGATTGACATAGCGCACCCGCGCAACCGCAGGGTCAACGCTGTCTTTCACCACAGCATAGCCATGATTTTGGCTGGTGATATACGTGCGGTCAAGGTCAATATCCTTTACCGGATGATTGACGCCGCGATGCCCAAAACGCATTTTCTCTGTTTTCGCGCCAATGGCAAGCGCCATAAGCTGATGCCCCAGACAGATGCCAAAAATCGGGATGCCGCTTTCTACCAGCACATTCAGGTTTGCAACAATTTGTACATTTTCCGCCGGGTCGCCGGGACCATTGGTCAGCATCACGCCGTCAAAATTGCCGGAAAGGATTTCCTGCGGGTCGCTGTCACCTGGCAGGACTGTGACTTCGCAGCCGCGAGATTGCAGTTCCCGCTCAATGTTATATTTCACGCCAAAATCCAGCAAGGCAATATGATAACGGGTTTCGCCATCCGCTTTGCAAATGGATTCCTGTGTACTGGTTACAGTTTTTACCGCATTTTTGACCAAATATTCCTGCATTGCCTGTTTAGCGGCTTCGTCCGGTTCATAGCCTTCGGTATAAATAATGCCGTTCATAACGCCGTTATTGCGCAAAATACGAGTAAGCTGGCGGGTATCAATGCCATAAAGTCCGACAACCTTTTGGCTTTTCAAATAATGGTCAAGGGTATGGCGGCTGCGCCAGTTTGATGGATATTGGCAAATATCCCGCATAATAAATCCAGAAACCCAACTTTTATGGGATTCATAATCTTCAAAATTAATGCCATAATTTCCAACCAGCGGATAAGTCATGGTGACAACCTGCCCATAATAAGAAGGGTCGGTTAAAACTTCCTGATAGCCTGCCATGCCGGTATTGAATACGACTTCGCCAATGCTTTGCCCTTCATACCCGCAGGCTTTCCCTTCAAACAGTGTGCCGTCTGCCAGCAGCAGATATGCTTTTTTCACGGTATTCACTCCTTTGATATTCACCGGATCGCGTTTACAATATCATCGCGCATACGAATCGCTTCTGCGCGGGCGGCTTCCTGATAATCTGTGCCATTATGTCCTGTTTTCTGCCAAGCACACATAATGCCGCGGGATGAATTGACAATTGCGCCCAGCCCGTCCGGATTAAACGCATTAGCAATATCCTGCGCGGTTGCGCCCTGCGCACCATAACCGGGGACTAAAAAATAAGCTTTGGGCAGCAAACTACGTATAATCTTCTGTTCTTCCGGATATGTTGCGCCAACCACCGCGCCAACTTCATTATAACCGCAAGGGGTATCCAGTCCCGCGCCCCATGCCAAAATTTTCTCGGCAACGCGTACAAATAATGGTTTACCCTCCATATCACGGTTCTGAAACTCGCCAGAGGATTTGTTGGATGTTTTGACCAGCACATAAATGCTTTTCTGCCGGTTGCGGCATTCTTTGAGGAATGGTTCAATGCCGTCTGTGCCAAGATAAGCATTGACGGTTGCCGCGTCACAATCATAAACCGGCAGTTCTTCGCCCCAAACCTTGGTGCAACCAAGGTAGCTTTCCGCATAAGCGGAAGCGGTTGCGCCAATATCATTGCGTTTGACGTCGGCAATAACATACATCCCTTTTTCCTGCGCATAGCGGATGGTTGCGCGCAGGGTACGTGCCCCAGCGGGGCCAAGCAGCTCATAATAAGCCGCCTGCGGCTTAATCGCAGGAACAACATCACAAAGCGCATCAATCAGCCCAAAGTTAAAGCGGAGCAGGGCAGAGGCGGCAGCTTCCAGCGTGGCGCCGGATTCCCGGCGGATATCTTCGGTCAGGCAGTCTGGGATATATTCCAGGCGGGCATCTAAGCCCGCAACCACAGGGCTGCCTAATTTTTTTATTTTTTCAACAAGTGTTTGTATAGACATGAATGTTCTCCTCATTCCTGTATAATCATTACGGCATCTGTGCCATCGGTTTCTTTCAGACAGACTTTGACCCGTTCAGAACGGGCAGTTGGCAGGTTTTTGCCGACATAATCCGGGCGGATGGGTAATTCCCGATGCCCACGGTCTATCATCACCGCAAGCTGGATGCGCCCTGCGCGTCCCATGCGGGAAATGGCTTCAATGGCGGCACGGGCAGTCCGCCCAGTATAAAGCACATCATCCACCAGCACAACCGTATGGCCTTCCAGCGCGGGCAAATCGGGGAAACGCCCATCCGTATGGGCAGCGCCGCGCGGCAAATCATCCCGCAAAGGGGAAATATCAAGTTCCAGCACCGGTGGGCAAAGCCCGTGAGCTTCATGGATATTGCCAGCAATACGTCGGGCAAGCGGTACGCCGCGCGTACGGACGCCGGCAAGCAAAATATCTGCGCCATGGTTTTTCTCAATGATTTGGTAAGAAATACGGGCAAGGGCACGGCGCATTGCGTTTTCGTCCATAACTTCGGTTTGATGCAACCCCAAGCCCCTCCTTTCCCATGGCGGCATGACACAAACAATCATCATATGGCTGTATTTTTTAGCATTTGCAGCCTGTCGGGATTTACACATAAAAAATTGCTTTCCTTAGAAAAGCCGGAAAGCAAGGATACAATGCCGTCATTTTTTATATTTACATATGCAAAAATGGACGGCAATTTTCGTTTCTTGATTTTCGGCCTTGACGGGCTCACTGTCCCAAGTTAAAGGCGGCTGCATGAAAGAAATATATCACATACAGCTTTAAGAAATATTATACCGTAAATATGCATTTTATGCAAACGACGAAACCGCCAAAATATCTTTTTTTGCCGTATGGTTTTTTCACATATCGACATACGCTAAAATTTTCAGGTTTCAGCAAAATTTAATCCAGATGCAATATGCAAGTTTTCTACACAGTGCGGGTACAATAAAACCTGTAACCGGAGAAAGGAGGCAGAACAAGTTATGAGAGTAGGACAAGTAGTTACTGGAATTGTCGCAGGGGTAGCAGCGGGGGCAGTTGTTTCCGCAATGGCAACAGGTGCAATGGCAAACCCAGGCACACGCCGTGCGGTAAAAAGTTCGGCACGGAATATGTCACACGCAGCAAAAAAAGCGGCGCATGATATCCATGACAGCATGATGGGCTAATGACTGCATATTAAGGATGGCGAAAGGCACGGCAATTTTGGGAAGCCGTGCCTTTCTGTATTTTGCATTCGGATTGTCATACAGGGGAACACTGCTGGCTGGCGCAGTGTTATGGGTCAGCGTTCAAAGGGGATTTCCACGCCATTGATTGTCACCTTCTCCACCTGCGTGATATCAAGTGGTTCTTTCAAACCATAAACATTTTCTTCAGATGAATATGGATTTGCAAAATCCAAATACCAGCAAAATTTATGGTGCTCGTATATGAAGCGGACATGGAATGACCTAGCATTAGGAAATTGTGTATTTCTCAATCCTTCATTGTAATTTCAACTGCACCAACAAAAGATTGTGCATTTGTATATTCTGCATATAATCCAAGTGGGGATAGACGTGATTCTGTCAACACCGAATCTTTGAAAATCGTCACTTGTTCACGAAGGGTATTTTCGACTGTTGCTTCAAGATTCCACTCCCCCAATATTTCAAGCTTCAAAGCATAGGAACCGACGATATTAACATTAACTTCCTTAGGGAGTTTTTCGCGGATATACCATGTGGTTTGATAATGAGAATATCTGCCATGCTCGGTAAGACTACAAATCGAATCCATATCAGAAGTGCTTCTCAAATAATCAGGCAAACCGTCTGACTCAATATTCGTATTTATATTCGCGTCTATAAAAACTTGGTAACGAAGTTGTATTTCAGAATTTCCGTTTTTGCTGGCATCTTCTTTTGTATCAAACATATAACCATCTTTGCAAAAGCGCGGTAATAGGAAAGGACTATCCCATTACCGCGTTATAAAAAAGAGGTAAAAATAAAAAAACCTGCCGATTTAGCAGGAAAACTTAAAAATATTTAATCTTGGTGGGAGGTGGTGGATTCGCTTGCCTGCGGGCAAGCCACGGCGGTTGCGACCTGCCGCTGGCAGCTCGCTAAGAGCCGCCTTTCGAATCCACAACCAATGCGGATAAAAATCGTTGGTGGGAGGTGGTGGATTCGAACCACCGAAGTCTAAGACGACAGATTTACAGTCTGTTCCCTTTGGCCACTCGGGAAACCTCCCATATGAAATTTTCCCAAAAAAGAAAATGGAGCTGGTGGACGGACTTGAACCCCCGACCTGCTGATTACAAATCAGCTGCTCTA
>CAJUDU010000086.1 GCA_910584935.1 uncultured Butyricicoccus sp.
TTGTATCGCTATTTGGGCTGCTATTCGTGCTTAACTCATGTAGACACTATCTAAAGGGATTTCTTAAAATATTGATTACCGCCAGGGGAAATAAGGAGCCCCTGATTTAATTCTCCATGAGTCAGGAAGGTGTGGTATAATAGGGGAAAAGGGGGCACGGGGCATGAAACAGGAAAGTTTTAGTGATATGGAATACGCATATCGGAAAAAGAAGACAAAGTGGGAAGAATTTCTGAAGATCATGGACGAGATTATCCCGTGGGACGAATGGGTATCTCTGATCGTACCCCACTATCCCACAGGGAAACGTGGTCGTCCGCCCATCGAGATTGAAACCATGCTGCGAATGTACTTGCTGCAATGTTGGTTCAGTCTGTCAGACGAAGGCGTAGAAGATGCCATTTACGACAGCTATGCCATGCGGAAATTCATGGGGATCAACTTTTTCGAGCAGGACGTGCCAGACGCCACCACTCTGCTGCACTTCCGTCATCTGCTGGAGGAGAAGGGAATAGGCAAACTGTTTTTTGACGCCATCAGCCGCTGCCTGGAAAAGGCTGGACGTATGATGCGTGGTGGCAGCATTGTGGACGCCACACTGATCAGCGCGCCCAGTTCCACCAAGAACGCGGAGAAAAAACGGGACCCGGAGATGCACTCAGCGAAAAAGGGAAACCAGTGGCATTTCGGCATGAAGTGCCACACCGGCGTGGATGCTGGGAGCGGGTTTGTCCACACAGTAGAAGTCACCGCCGCCAATGTCCATGATATCACAGTGGCGGAAAAGCTGCTGCGGGAGGATGACGAAGTCGTCTACGGGGACAGCGCGTATCTGGGGCTTGAAAAACGAGAAGAAATCAAAAATAATCCACAGTTTTCCGCAATTGAATACCGCATCAACCGCCGTCCGAGCAGGCTGCCCAAGGTTTCCGACAACGCCATTGACTGGGAGCGGTACATTGAAAACCGCAAATCCGCTGTACGCTGCAAGGTGGAACACCCCTACCGAATCGTGAAAAATATCTTTGGTTTTCGAAAGACAGTTTATCGAGGACTGCGTAAGAATCTCAACCGATTGCATGTGCTGTTTGCCAGCGCGAATCTGTATATGCTTGCCAGGGCGGGCGGCTCATTGCGACCCGTTCAGGGTTCTTGCGCCCTTTAGACCGGATGGAGGGTGAGAAATGGGTGTTTTCTCCCCCAATATGGCTCTATACTTAGGTTTTGTATCATGTTTCGATTGCATGTGATTTGAGAGGAGCTTTAATCAGCGGTTCCCTAAAGCAAAGTGGCATCCACTATAAATTTTAGATAACAGAAATCCCGCTCAGTGTGCTAACACCAAACGGGATTCAAATAGGGTACTGAAATTTTAGCATGATCTCAGTACCCTTATTTTCTCACACTTTCATATGGATAGAGAGGAGTTATTTTTATGCCCTCTTGTTATAGATATGCCCATAGAAAAGCATATGGGCAAAAAACGAGGTGATCGAAATGTCCTATGCAATATATTTGCGTAAATCACAAGCCGATTTAGAAGCAGAAGCAGGCGGCGCAGGCGAAACTTTATCCCGGCACCGTTCCGCTTTACTTGACTTATCCAAACGGCTGAATCTTGACATTGGCGCAATCTATGAAGAAATTGTTTCCGGTGAAACCATTGCCGCACGCCCACAGATGCAAAAGTTATTGTCCGAAGTAGGACAGGGACTATGGAAAGGCGTATTGGTCATGGAAGTGGAGCGCCTTGCACGCGGGGACAGCATAGACCAAGGGATCGTCGCGCAGGCATTTAAGTATTCTGGTACAAAAATTATAACTCCCGCCAAAACATATGACCCTTCCAATGAATTTGATGAAGAATACTTAGAATTTGGTTTATTCATGTCCCGAAGAGAATATAACTCCATTCGGCGGCGCATGGTATCTGGACGGATTGCTTCTGTAAAAGAAGGAAAATATATGGGCAAAGTTGATCCGTTTGGTTATCGCCGTGTGAAGCTGGCAAATGAAAAAGGCTGGTCGCTGGAGGTTGTCCCAGAACAGGCAGAAATCCTGCAAAAAATATTCGCGTGGTATTTGGAACCCGGCGGCAGCATTACAGCAGTTGCGCGACGGTTAAAGGCAATGGGTTGCAAGACGCGTGTAGAGGAGGATTGGAGCCGTGCCAGTGTAATCCAAACGCTACGCAACCCATTATACTGTGGCTACGTCACATGGGGTCACAAGCCAGTGCGTAAAACAATAGAAAGCGGTCAGGTAAAAAAGAAACGCTATTTAACAGATGATTATATAAAAGTGCGTGGACGGCATAAAGCATTGGTAAGCGAATCTGATTGGCAAGCAGTCCAGCATAAGCTGGACACCACGCCGGGTTATAAAGTCCGCAGTGACCGTACCATGCGCAACCCCTTCCAAGGGCTGTTGTATTGTGGCGATTGCGGACACGCAATGCAGCTTACCACATCAACCCGCGGCGGTAAACCAAACTATGGTATCTTTTGTCCTTGGCCGCATTGCAGCAACGTATCCGCACGGCTCCCGGCATTAGAAGGTGTTGTGTTAGATGCACTGCAGGAATGGCTGCGGGCGTATAAAGTCGAAATTGCAGCGGAAACTGCGGATTCTTCACGGCTAGAAGATATGAAAACAGCCCTGGCGGCAAGCCAAGCAGAAATCAAACGTGTAACAAGCCAGATAGAGCGCGCATATGAACTGGTAGAGCAAGGGGTTTACACAGCCGAACAATTTGTAGAGCGGCAGAAAAAATTAACCGCCCGCCGTGACAAGCTGACAGAAGAAGCTGAGCAATATCGGCAGCAGATGGATGTGTTTCAACAGAACCAACATTTGCGGGAAGAATTTATCCCATGGACAGAAGAAGCCATCCGGGCATACCCTTCCGCACAAGATGCAGAACAGAAAAACCAAATGCTGCGGCAGATTTTACAAAAGATTATGTACCGAAAGCACCCAATTGCGGAGGGCAAAGGGCGCCAATATGCACTATCCCTAGACTTTTATCCGGCGATTCCAGATGCCGCGGTTTTTGCATACAAGACACAATGACTTACTCATATGTCATTAATAAAATATCGTCAGCCGCCTGCCCAAGCAACGCATAGTCATGGGCTTCATATAGCAGCCCTTTCTGCCCGGCAAAAGTCTTGGGTGCAAGGGCAACCATAACAGTATACCCATGCTTGCCAAGTTCACAGCGCAGCATGGCAATAAATGCGGCATAACGTTCGCGGTCTGCTGGCGGAATGTACTCAAAATCAACATCAACACCGCCATAACCGCGCTGTGACATATAATTTATCAGGTTTTGTGCCAATTTGGCTTGTGCTTCTGGGTTATGCAGCAATGCGCTGGCGCGTTCACCAGAGAAGGTGCCATCTTCAGCAAGGGTTGTTAATACCATCAGCGGGACAGCGCCAAATTCCCGTGCTGCTTCTGGAAGGTTTGCGTCATCAATGTAAGTGATGCTGCCATCTGGCTGTGCACCAAAGGAAAAAACAGATAAATACGTGAGGTATGGCAGCGTTTTGCGCAAAATGGATAAATCAATATGTGGATACGCATATCCATTCACAGCGAGTGTTCCCCTTTTCACCCCATTATAGGCAAGCACTAACTGCTGTCCAGGGAAAATGCGGTCATTGCCGCCAAGTTGCGGATTGTTCTGCCAAAGCTCATAAACCGTCATCCCAAAACGACTGGCAATATTGCCAAGGGTATCCCCTTGCTGCACTGTGTAAACCTGTTTGGGATATTGAATCACAAGCACCTGACCAGGCGTCAGGCGTGAGGGTTCATGCAAGCCATTGTCAGAAACAATACGCTGCACAGGTACATCATGCTGACGGGCAATGGTATAAAGCGTATCGCCCGGTTGGACTACATAAATTGTCATTGTGTTCCCACCTTTCTTGCTGCATTCTATGTATGGGACAAAGCCGGGGTGACAAAAATAAATGGGTAAAAAATCCCGCGGAAGGTTTGGTAAACTTGACCTTCCGCGGGATTTCTTTAACTTTTGATAAAAATGTTTTTAGGCAACTGGGCGTTTTTTTTACAGCCCTGCCTCACCAAAAGAATGAAAAATATATCTTTTATTTGTATCATGATAAGCAGATATCTGCAACTCGTTGAATCATTTTCCGGCAAACATAACAATAGAGAAACAACACTAAAATAATAGAGCGTACATCTGCAACCATTGTACACATACAAGCCCAGCAATACCAATTGCCGATTGCAAAATAAACAAAGTAGAAATAAAGATAATGCCTTGCCGGCTTAAATTAACAACTTGAGTATAAACAGCCCGCTCAAATTGACAATCATCAGATAGGATTTTGCATAGATGGTGCTTCACCCTGTGCAGTGGATTATTTTATTTGAGTGTTTTGGCAAAGCTGTCTTTCAGTGTAACAATGCGGTTATACCGCCCTTTTTCTGTATCCTTGATGAAATATCCCATCCGGACAAACTGCATCCGTGTGCCCACAGGCACATCCGCAATGGACGGTTCTAATTTGCAGCCCTCCAGCCGTTTGAGGGAATCTGGATTCAGATAATCCAAATAATTGGTACCTTCCGGGACATCGCTGGTGTTTTCCAGCGTAAACAGGTTTTCATATAAACAGCAGCTTCCATCAATGGCATGGGCAGCAGATACCCAATGGATTGTCCCTTTGACTTTGCGTCCGTCAGTTGGCATTCCATTGGCAGTTTCCAAATCAGCCGTGCATTTTAATTCAGTGATTTCTCCCGCGTCATTTTTTATGATTTCTTGGCACTTAACAATATATGCACCCATCAGCCGCACTTCGCCGCCAGGTTTTAACCGCTGGAATTTCGGAGGCGGCACTTCAGCAAAATCGCTTTTTTCGATATAAAGCGTGCCGGTAAATGGCACTTTACGGGTGCCAGCGGATGCATCGCGTGGATTGTTTGGAATATCAAAATATTCGGTTTGCCCTGCCGAATAGTTGGTAATGGTCAGCTTGATGGGTTCGGTGACTGCCATACGGCGCAAAGCAGTTTCATTTAATTCCTCTCGGATGCAGTGTTCCAGCAGACGGATATCGACAAGTGAATTTGCTTTTGCAATCCCTGCGCGGCGCACAAAATCCAGGATAGAAGCTGGGGTGTAACCGCGGCGGCGCAAACCACATAATGTTGGCATACGCGGGTCATCCCAACCTTCTACAAGCCCTTCAAATACGAGTTCCCGCAGATAACGTTTACTCATAACCGTATTAGTCACATTCAGCCGGGCAAATTCCCGCTGTTTGGGATGGTGCGGCAATGGACAGTTATCTACCACCCATTCATATAAGGGTCGATGATTTTCAAACTCAATCGAACATAAGGAATGGGTAATCCCTTCAATCGCATCCTGGATGGGGTGTGCAAAATCATACAGCGGATAAATGCACCAAGTATCCCCCTGACGGTGGTGGTGAGCACGGACAATCCGGTAAATTGCTGGGTCACGCATATTCATATTGGGCGATGCCATATCAATTTTTGCCCGCAGGGTTTTGGCGCCATCCGGAAATTCCCCGGCACGCATGGCATGGAATAAAGCAAGGTTTTCCTCGACAGAACGGTTCCGATAAGGGCTGTCCTGCCCGGGTTCGGTCAATGTGCCGCGCATGGCGCGCATTTCCTCCTGTCCTAGATCACAGACGTATGCTTTACCTGCTTTAATAAGCGCAACCGCACATTCATAACAGGTTTCAAAATAATCCGAACCATAAAAAATACCGCCATTTGGGCTTTCCCCTGTCAGCCATTCAATGTCTTTTTGAATCGCCTGCACATATTCATCATCTTCCCGCACAGGGTTCGTATCATCAAAACGCAGGTTGAATTTACCGTGGTATTTTTTTGAGATTGACCAGTTGATGAAAATAGCTTTTGCAGACCCAATGTGCAGATAACCATTGGGTTCGGGTGGAAAACGAGTATGAATCTGTTCCGCAAGCCCTGCCACAATATCCTCATCAATGATTTCGGTTAAAAAGTTGTTTACATTCTCCATATTTTAAAATTCCCCCAGTCTGGTATTCGCATATTATTGGATTTTTACTGCAGCAGGAAGGGGATACTCCCCTCCCATCATTTTGGTCACAGTGCCTGTTGGCAGGCTTGCAAACGGGATAAAACCTGTTCTTTGCCCATAATCTGCATCACGCTTTGTAAATCCGGCGCATTTTGCCTGCCGGCAACCGCAATCCGAATCACCATGGAAACATCGCCAACCGCACCTTTATACTGTTCCGGATTTTGTTTCCATGCTTTGGTTTCCGCCGCATAGCCATGTGCTGCGGCAATGGTTTTCATCTTGTCAAAAAAGCCCTCCGGTGTATCATCTGCATCAAAAACACCGGCAAAATCAGCAAGAATTGCTTTGGCATCCGCCGCGTTTACCCGCTGCGGCAATGTGTAATCCGGCTGGAAGAGTTCATCAAACAGAAAGTCCATATAGGGTTTGACATCTGTCCAAAGTGCAATATCTTTACGCGGTTTTTTGCCGCCGCGCCCAATCGCCAGAAATGCCTGGGACTTTTCCGGGTTACGGGTGAACAGCGTATGAAATGCCGGGTCATTTTGCGCACTCCAAGCGGCAACATTATCATAAACCACGGCGGCAGACATATGCGAAATCACATTTTTTGAAACATCCTTCAGTTTGTCAATGTCAAACAGCGCACCGGAACCACTCATTTTTTTGGTGCTGAATGGGAAATCCTGCATCGGCGCATCCGGGTTAGCGCGCCGCCATTCTTCAAAGTTGGAATTGAGCAGCGTCATTAAATATTCCAGCACGCAAGGCGCCGGATATCCTTCTTTCGCGTAATAAGTGAGGGCAAGTTCTGGATCTTTGCGTTTGGACAGTTTGCGTTTGCCGCCGGTTTGTTCATCAATTTTCATCAGTTGAGCGGTATGCGCATATTTTGGCGGTTTCCAGCCCAATGCACGGAATAATTGCAGGTGAACAGGCAATGTGGCAAGCCATTCTTCGCCGCGGACAACCGTTGTGGTACCCATTAAGTGGTCATCAATAACATGGGCAAAATGATAAGTGGGAATGCCGTCCGATTTCAAAATGACAATATCCTGATCATTTTCGGTAACTTCCAACTTGCCTTTCACCAAATCATCATGCCGGATTTTATTTTGCACCGAACCTTCTGAACGAAACCGCACGACATAAGATTTATTTTCGGCAAGTTGCGCTTCTATATCGGCAAGCGGACGGTCACGCCAGACCGCATATTTTCCATAATACCCAAAGTTCTCTTTGTTTTCCTCTTGTGCGGCATGGTTTGCGGCAAGTTCTTCTTCTGTGCAAAAGCAAGGGTATGCCATGCCCTGCGCCATGAGTGCCTTGGCAAAGGTTTGATAAATTTCGGCACGTTGGGATTGCCGGTAAGGACCGTAATCACCAGTTTCGCCATCAAGTGCCGCACCCTCATCAAATGGCAGCCCAAAGGAAGAAAAAGCGTCAATAATGGTCTGTACGCCGCCTTCGACTTCGCGTTTGCGGTCGGTATCTTCAATGCGCAGATAGAAAACGCCGCCTGATTGATGGGCAAGGCGTTCATCCACCAATGCGCCATATAAATTGCCCAGGTGCATAAAACCGGTTGGGCTGGGACCCATACGAGTGACTTTTGCGCCTTCCGGCAAATTGCGTTTTGGGAAACGGGCTTCTACCTGTTCTGGGGTTTGGGTGATGTGCGGGAACAGTTTGTCCGCAAGATATTTCCAATCCATCATAATCATATCTTCTCCAAATTAAAAAGGTAACAGGCTGGGAAACAAAAGGGGAAATTCGGCAGCCTGTTTATTTATTGTACCACAAAACGGGATGATTTCAAGGGTAACGATGCACAATTCGCGGCATATATACAAAAATATACGTCCTGTACAGCCCGTATTTGTGCTGTTGTTATATCTTACAAAATAATGCTATATAACACCATGACGGCGCGTCAAATGGCTTCTATACTGATGGAACCGCTGCCGGATGGCGGCAAAATCGTTATGATTGATGGGCTAATGAGTTCCACTTGCCAGATTAACCGCACAGCGGGTTTTCGCGGTGTTATGCAGAATTATCCACAGTATGAAATCTTAGAGGAGCAATCAGCACAGTGGTCAACTAAAGATGAAGGCACGATTATTTTTGATGGGCAAGAAATGAAAGTCAAAAAGCCGATTGAATCACTGGGGCTGGGGCTTTCTATTATTTATCAGGAATTTAACCTGGTCAATCAAATGACTGTGGGTGAAAACATTTTCCTGGGGCGGTTCAAAGCGCTTGGCGGCATGAAAAAAGTCCATGCCCAAGCGCGGCAGTTGCTGGACAGCATCGGCAGCAAAATCAATACCTATACGCCAGTGGAAGACCTTTCGGTTTCCGAAAAACAGATGGTAGAAATCTGCAAGGCATTGTCTTATGATTCCAAACTGATTATTATGGATGAGCCTTCCACCACCTTAACCGCTGAAGAAATGGATTGCCTGACCGCGATTATCCGTAACTTAAAAGCCAAAGGCATTACCATTATTTATATCAGCCACCGGCTGGATGAAATCTTTGACCTTTGTGACCGCGTCACCGTCATGCGGGACGGCAATGTCATCAGCACCAAAGATATTGCCGACGTACCCGTCCATTGATGATTGCCGAAATGGTTGGGCGTTCGATTGAGAACGAATATCCGCCGCGCGTCAAAGCCATTGGCGATACCATTTTAGAAGTCAAAGGCATCAATACTAAAAAGCTGCATGATATCAGCTTTACCGCCCGCAAAGGAGAAATTCTTGGGTTTGTTGGGCTGGTCGGCGCGGGGCGCACCGAAACCGTCCGTGCGATATTTGGCGCGGACAAACGACACTCAGGCGAAATCTATTTGGAGGGCAAAAAGCTTGATATCCATTCCCCAGGCGATGCCATCCGCGCAGGATTTGGGTTTGTCACCGAAGACCGCAAACAACAAGGCTTACTGTTAAACTTTGATGTAGGCACCAATATCACCATGGCATCGTTTGACCATTTCACATCCGGCGGTATTTTTGATAAGAAAAAAGAACAGCAGATTATTGACCATCAGATTGAAGCATTGTCGGTTAAAACGCCGAACAGCGATGTGATGTTGTATAAATAAAGTTGACACCTTCAACACAAAAAGAAAGTGATAAAA
>CAJUDU010000087.1 GCA_910584935.1 uncultured Butyricicoccus sp.
CTATTATACCACACCTTCTTGACTTATGAAGGATTAAATCAGTGGTTCCTTAACATACCAGTGCATAGCAAGCGATAGGATGACAATACATACCACACAAATTAACGCTATCGTGGAAAATACCTGTGCCATGCTGCCTCCCCCTATTAATGCACATATTCAAATTCTAATTCGCCAATCACGACAAAATCGCCCTCTTGTATACCCATTTCTTCCAGCCGGTCATATACACCAGCATTTTTCAGCATGCGATCCATATATTGACGCGATTCGTAATCTTCTGTATTGACAGAACCCATCAGCTTGTCTACCCATGCGCCGCCAATGACATAGTAATCTTCTACTTTTTCAACCGTGATATCACGTTCTGTCACTTCGGGCTGTTCTGGGATGAATTCTGGTTCATAAATAAATACTGGCGGAAGCTGCTGCAAGGTTTCCCAGGTTTTCATCACCAATTGCCGAACACCTTGATTTGTTGCAGCCGAAAGCGTCAAAAATTCAAACCCTTTTTCTTCGGCATAAGCCTGTAAACGCTGGATTGGCTGCTGGTCATCCCCCAATAAGTCGATTTTATTGGCGACAATGATCTGTGGGCGTGCCGCAAGGAATTCGCTGTATCCTGCCAGTTCGGCATTGATGGTTTCCACATCGGCAATTGGGTCACGCCCTTCGCTGCCAGCAACATCAACCAGATGCAACAGCAGCCGACAGCGGTCAATATGCCGCAAGAAATCATGTCCCAGCCCTGCCCCTTCGCTGGCACCCTCAATAATGCCTGGGATATCTGCCATCACAAAAGATTGCTCCTCCCCTACACGGACAACACCAAGGTTTGGAATTAAAGTGGTGAAGTGATAATTTGCGATTTTTGGACGTGCTGCAGATACCATAGATAACAATGTTGATTTACCAACATTCGGGAACCCAACCAACCCCACATCTGCCAACAGTTTGAGTTCCAATATAATATCCATTTCCTGCCCTGGTAGTCCAGGCTTTGCAAAACGTGGTGCTTGCCGGGTTGGTGTTGCAAAATGGGTATTGCCCCAGCCGCCATTGCCGCCTTTTGCAGCAATGAATGGCTGTTCATCAGACATATCTTTGATTACCTGCCCGGTTTGTTGGTCACGAATTAATGTGCCGCGCGGCACACGGATTACTAAATCAGCGCCATCCTTGCCCTTCATCCGTTTGCCCATGCCATTTTCGCCAGCAGGTGCTGTATATTTTTTCTTATACCGAAAATCCAGCAGTGTTGAAAGGTTGTCATCCACCTGGAACACAATCGAACCGCCGCGCCCGCCATCGCCACCATCTGGGCCGCCTGCCGCGACATATTTTTCACGGTGGAAACTGACTTTGCCGTCCCCTCCCCTGCCGGATATAATTTTAATCTTTGCAATATCAATAAACATTGGTTTCTCCTCACTGCAGAAAGATAAACAAAATCCCAGACGGTTGTGTCTGGGATTTCGGTGAATTACTGCGGATAAACGGAAACCTTTTTGCGGTCTTTACCGACACGTTCAAAACGTACAACGCCAGTCACCTTTGCAAAAAGGGTATCATCAGAACCACGGCCAACATTTGTGCCCGGATGGATCTTTGTGCCGCGCTGGCGAACCAAAATATTGCCAGCCGGAACAAGCTGCCCATCTGCACGCTTTACGCCAAGGCGTTTTGCCTCAGAATCGCGACCGTTCTTGGTGGAACCAACGCCCTTTTTATGAGCGAAAAACTGAATACCAATATGAAGCATTTTGTGCACCTCCGTAACTTTCAAAGAATCATGAGTAACATTGCTGTATTTTTATGAAAAAATACAGCAGAAAGTGTGTTGTCACAGGTTTTTTATACATTGACAGGCTGTGCAATGCACAGGAAATCCGGATATTGGCTAGCAAGCTCTGTGTAAAAAATACGCAGTGCCCGCATAGCATCCTGCCCTTTGTCCAACATTTGCGCCGGAAGGGTTAAGCGGATATGCGCGCCATCTTCTTCAATCAAGGCATCAACTGGGATTTTCTGCACATCAAAAAGCAAAGCATGCGTCAGTTGTACTGCGCTTGACACCGCAGCACAAACGATATCTTCGCCTTCTTCCGCATAGCCCGCATGACCAGACAAATCGACTGCCGCAATCTGCCCGTTCTGTGACAAATGGAATGTAATGCGGGTCATTACACGTTGATTGCGTTGACTGTTACCTTTGTGTAGGGTTGACGATGACCCTGACGACGGCGGTAACCCTTCTTTGGCTTCATTTTGAAGATATTAATCTTCTTCTGTCTGCCGGTCTTGTCAACGGTAGCGGTTACAGATGCGCCGTCAACATAAGGCGTGCCGACTTTCAGCTCCGCGCCGTTGCCAACAGCTAAAACCTCGCTAAATGTTACGGATGCGCCATCCTCTACGCCGAGTTTCTCCACGTAAATGACATCGCCTTCGGATACTTTGTACTGTTTGCCACCAGTTACCAGAATTGCATACATACCTGGCACCTCTCTTTCGTTTGTTAGAGTCACGCTCTTGCGGGCGCTGCCACCTTTGGACAGGCTTCATTTGCCCTGCTTGATGCGGCTTTTTGTAGGATAGCACACTTTTCCCCTGATGTCAATCCTTTTTGTGAAAACTTCTTTTATTTTGACGGGTTTTCTGTTACCTTTGCGCCTTCGTCTGTGCCCACAATGATACGTTTGCACATATTGAGGAACAAACCATGTTCCAACACGCCAACGATAGAAGAAATCTTTTCTTTGACATCTTGGATATCAAACCCTGCGCCAAGATGCAAGTCAGCAATGAAATTGCCATTATCGGTTATAAATGTTTTGCCATCGCGGACGCGCAGCACAGGATGCAACCCATATTCCTCCATCTTCGCCATTGCCTGCTTGGAGCCATACTGAGCAATTTCCACCGGCAGATGGAATGCGCCAATGGCATCCACTAGTTTGGAATCGTCCATAATCCAAATCACTTCGTCTGCAAGGGTTGCAACAACCTTTTCACGGTACAATGCACCGCCGCCGCCTTTAATTGCATTAAATGCTGGGTCAATTTCATCCACGCCATCAATTGCCAAATCAATATGGTCGATTTCATCAATCGTCAGCAGCGGGATGCCCAGTTCACGTGCCTGCGCTTCGGTTGCTTTAGAAGTTGGAACAGCTTGCAGTTTCATTCCTTTTTTGACCAATTCACCAACCGCATTTACCGCATGGAACGCGGTAGAGCCTGTACCAAGTCCCAATGTCATACCATCTTTGACATATTCCGCAGCCTTTTCGCCAGCAATCTTTTTCTTATCCATTTTTCAATACCTCCAGGTTGTATATGTTTATCAGCGCCAGGGCAGGCTTTGCCTGCCTGTTTTGCCCAGGCATTCCCCTTATCCCTGCATCCCGGCATAGCTATTAACATTATATCATAATGACGCAAAAATTGTAAGGCTTTGTCCCTGTATTTTTTAAGATTATTGCTGTGGACGGATAAATTCTTGTATTTTCTTTCCGGCTTGTTCCACTTCCCATTTCAGTTCCCCAGCTGACATCCGTTCTGCCCCATGCCCTAAAATAATCACTTGTTCCAGTGCATCAGAGGTGGCAACCTTGACACGATGTTCCCGTGACAAATCATAAGAGGCTTTTTCAATATACATATCCGCGGTTTCTGCTTCTTTGGTATAAACGATATGAATACCTGCCTGTTTTTCAATCGAACCGGGGTTATTTTTCACCCGATAAGCGTCAAATACCAGGATAACCCGGCACCGTTTCACCCCTTGATAGTTAATCAACAGGTTGACCAATGCTTCGCGGGCAGCGCTTAATTCCTGCTGCGCAATTCCAGATAATTCATCCCACGCAAAAATAATATTATACCCATCCACAAGCAGATAATCATCTTTATGGATACGTGACATATATTCTGCATCTAATTCGGCTGCTGCACGTTTACGGCTTTGCTGGAAAGCTTCTAACCCATGGTTTTTAATTGGTCCATAGGTGCGGATAAAAATTTCTTCCAACTCTTTGTCATTTTCAGGTCCCAACGCCCGGCGGATAATGCGCGGCTGTGATTCTTCCGGTTCTGGTTCTAAATGTATCCCAGAATCCATATGGGCATGTAGCGGCACTTCATCCCATTTGACAACATAACCCGCACCATGTGAGCAGAAAACTGAATCGGGTGTATTTTCCAAATCATGTTCGCTGTCATAGCCGGTTTTTTCAATCACTTCCTCCGGGTTATGGCATGGCGTATAACCACTGATGGTGCAAAATAGCTGCCCGCGCCCTTTGGTATAAGCCGTCACTTCTGTCCAGTAATCCCGCATGGATGCGACAGGTGCTGTGCCAGATAAAACAGCCATATCCCCTTCTGTTTCGGGCGGGTCAAAACTGCCGTCCATACGCTGGATATCTGTCATTGCCCGCCCGACCAATTCCTGTGGTACCGTCAAGCGGAAATCATAATATGGTTCCAGCAAAATACTTTCTGCCTGCATCAGTCCCTGCCGCACGGCACGATAAGTTGCCTGTCGAAAATCCCCACCTTCTGTATGTTTGATATGGGCGCGCCCAGTAAGCAGCGTGATTTTCATATCTGTAATAGGAGAACCTGTTAACACACCAAGATGTGTTTTTTCCGTCAAATGAGTCAGAATAAGCCTTTGCCAATTGGTATCCAACACATCACTGCTGCATACCGTGGCAAATTGCAGCCCACTCCCCTGCTGTAAAGGTTCCAACAAGAGATGCACTTCAGCATAATGCCGCAGCGGTTCAAAATGTCCAATGCCAACCATAGGTTTTGCAATAGTTTCTTTATATACAATATTACCGGCATCGAATGTCACTTGTGTGTCAAAACGTGCCGCAATTAAATGGGACAGTACTTCCAGCTGCACTTCCCCCATTAAACGGATATGGATTTCCCCAAGGCGTTTATTCCATAAGACACGAAGCTGTGGGTCTTCTTCCTCCAGAATGCGGAGGTTTTGAAGCATGGTATGTGCATCGCA
This sequence comes from uncultured Butyricicoccus sp., assembly GCA_910584935.1. Taxonomy (GTDB): domain Bacteria; phylum Bacillota; class Clostridia; order Oscillospirales; family Butyricicoccaceae; genus Butyricicoccus_B. Next base: position 5,030 of record CAJUDU010000087.1, read on the forward strand.
GTTTGCTGACCACTGCACGCGATAATTCAGTACAGGTTCTAAAACAGTTTTAACAGAAGGCATTTCCACGCCCAGTGTCTGTCCAGGGAATGTATGGGTCAAGCCTGTCACCGCGCAAACTGTACCTGCTGTGGCTTGCTCCACCGCTTGAAACCGGACACCAGAATAGATCCGGATTTGGTTCACCTTTTCCTTCCAATCGGCATCAGCAAGCAAATCACGGACTTTTAAGCTACCACCTGTAATTTTCATATGGGTTAATCGGTTCCCATTTGTATCATGGGAAATTTTAAATATCTTTGCCGCAAATTCATTTGGGTACACAGGGCAGCGGAGATATTTGATCAAGCCATTCCAAAATTCCTGTACACCTTCCAGCTTAAGTGCCGAACCAAAAAAACATGGGAATACTTTTCGCCTGGCAATCAATGCAGCAATATCATCTGTATGCAGCTTGCCTTCCTCTAAATAACGGTTCAGCAAGCCTTCATCCTGCATAGCAACATTTTCCCATAGTGTTTCGCAGCTAATATCCGCGCTAAAATCCAAACAGCCGTTATCCAAACCAATTTGCAAACTTTCCAACAAAGCATTACGGTCAGCCCCAGCTAAGTCCATCTTATTGCAAAACAAAAAAACAGGGATACCATGTCGTTCTAATAATTTCCACAGCGTCAGAGTATGCCCTTGTATGCCATCTGTGCCGCTGATAACCAAGATTGCAGCATCTAATACTTGTAATGTACGTTCCATTTCCGCAGAAAAATCAATATGCCCTGGAGTATCTAATAAAGTAGCTTCATTTTCTCCAAAAGGCAATACCGCTTGTTTTGAAAAGATGGTAATGCCACGTTCACGCTCTAAAGAATCAGTATCTAGAAAAGCATCTTTATGGTCAACACGACCAATTTTTTTCAAAACGCCACTGAAATATAAAAGCCCTTCGGAAAGGGTTGTTTTACCAGCATCTACATGTGCCAGTATGCCGATTACTAATTTTTTCATCATATCTTTATATCTTTGCTGACAGAAAGCTTCCTTTTCTTTTTTATTTCATTCTACCACAATCCTTTGAGAAAAGCCACAGCCAACAAGGTGTGAATTTTTCGCAATCATCAACAGCCCTTGTATAAAAGAAGCGGCGGAAATGTGCAAAATCTGCACATTTCCGCCCTTCCTAATGTCGCAAAGCCTTAATCCAACGGATTAACCCTTTGCAGCCAGACCCTGTTCGTAAGCTTCAATCATTTTCTTGAACATTTGCCCCAAACGAAACATGAACTTTACCCGTATCAGCCGCACAGCGGAGGGACATGAAACTCAAATCAGATATTGCGCGCATCTTGGTACATAAATCAAAATTTAGGTGCGGTTTGTTGCAGCTCCCTCAAAAATCCCCCATGAAAGTGTCAGTTTTATTTATCCAATATCATTTCACAAAGCAAGGGCAAGAACCTGGGATTCAGATTCTTGCCCTATAAATGATTAACCCGATTATGCGCCTTGTTCTGCCCGTAATGCTTTCACTTCATCAAGCGTTAACCCGGAAATTTCAGCGATTTCCTCTAAGGCATATTTCCCTGATGCTAACATACGAAGCACTGTTGACGCAATGCCCTGTTTGACGCCTTGTTCAACACCTTGTTTGATCCCTTGCTTGATCCCTTCCTGTATGCCTTCTTGTAAGGATTGGTTCCTCATATCTTCCATGATCTTGCACATAATTGAAACTCCCTCCTTGCTTTCTTTGAAAAATTTCACCCGCTCCGCCAATACATCGTAATACATATTCGCTGGGTCTGTGCAGGAAAAATCGTGCATCAATTTTCCAATTGGTGTTTCATCCCGGTATGCACCATTTACATACAGGATATGCGAACCATCATTGAATTTTTCATTGGTATCAAAGATATATCTGCCAATATGATAAAGTGGCAGCCCTTTGCCAATGACATCATTTTCAGTAATGAAAATAACCCAAGTTTCCGGCAGCGCATTCCAGTCTTTTCCCTTTTGCAGCAGATTTACATCCATCATACTGCTATTGAAGCGCGCCCGCTGGAATCCAGCGCCTTTATCCGAACGCTGGATTTCTATATTGAATTTTTCTCCTGTACTATCAGTTGCCAGAATATCTAATCGTACAGAACGGTTCAATAGGTTTTCCATGAATACCTGAGTTCGGACATCTACAACAATTAGGTCTGGTTTGTTGAGCACAATCCGCAGTACAAACTGGATATACTAAAGTCATCGTCCATCAAGCAAAATCCCCTGAGCCGCTGTAAATCTTCCTGATGTTTCTGATCTATTTTTTCTGTTATTGTCACCGTGATCATCTACTTTCATGCAGTTGATTACCTGCATTTATGATATCATAGATTTTGTTATTTTTCAAGATATACCCCATAAAAGCATACAGGCAATGCACATAATGAATTGCCAACCAAAAGCAAAAAGATCTTGCAGTCATTTGCAGAAAACACATTTACTGCGATATCCAACAGAATGCCTTGGCGAAGATTTTAGATACACGTTTTAAGAAAAATATCACCTATCACCGACTTTTATATGCCCATGTTTTTCCGTTTCGGTAACGAACCAGCTTTTCTTCCTTCACCCAATTATATAACAGGCGGCTGGCTGTCGCAGAGGAAATGCCCAATAATCTGCATACATCTTTATTTTGAATTGTGCCATGTGTTTTTAAATAATCATGAATAATTCCCCAGCGGCGGTCTGAGTTTGAAGAAGCATCATCTATCATTTCATCACACATATTCATTGCTTCTGTGAGGGATGACTTGATAGATGAAAGCATAAATCGAATAAATGCTGTCGATTCCCCTGCTTCATTCGAAGTATTGATCGCTTCATAATATTCCTGTGCATGGTCATGAACAATAGATTCTATTGGCAGCCAGGCAAAAAGCGGGTTCCATTTTGATAAAAGCAGTGTATGCCACAGTCTTCCTATGCGCCCATTTCCGTCAGAAAAAGGATGAATCAACTCAAATTCATAGTGAAATACACAGCTTTTGAGAAGCATAGGTAATTCACTGGTCTTTATCCAGTCCAACAGGTCATACACCAATTTGGGCACATAATCAGGCAATGTTCCAAAGTGAACAATTTCACCTTGTTGATTTACAACACCTACAGGACGGGAACGAAAACATCCGACTTCATCTGTTAAACCACGCATCATAATACTGTGAGCAGTTAAAAGTGCGTCAATAGAATATGGGTTTAAGGTATCCATACAATCATAGATTTCATAGGCATTTTGCACCTCAGCAATATCCTTTGGCGGTGCAATAATCCGTTTTCCATTCAAAACAGCCGTAATTTGTTCGATATTCAATGTATTCTGTTCAATCGCCAGAGAACCATAAATTGTGCGGATACGGTTTTTACGCCGCAAAGTGGGATTCGACGAAAACTGCTCAATAGAACTGATTTTACCAACTTGTTCGGCAATTTCAGTGATTGTATTCAGGATTTCCGGCGTTATCTCAAATGGCGGATTCTTATTTTTCATAAATGCCTCTATCATATCTTAAATATAGCCTATTTATATTGATTTTATCATATATATCTTACTTTTTCAAGATAAATGCCAAAGAATTCATTCCATTTACAGGTTGTAAGTTTGCATCCCCTGTAAACTTTTTAAGGAACCACTGATTAAAGCTCCTCTCAAATCACATGCAATCGAAACATGA
>CAJUDU010000088.1 GCA_910584935.1 uncultured Butyricicoccus sp.
AAACCGGCAGCCTTCCTGCGTGAATCTCGTCAAGCAGCGGTTCCATAATCAGGTCATCGCGAACCACCATTTCGGTATAAGAAAGGTCAAAAGTCACACCAGTTGGAATACGATGTTGCACAATCGAACCGACTGGCTGTATTTCAGTGGTATTGACATTCATTGTGACCTTATATTCATTAACTTCAGCCAGAAATACATTCACGCCGCCTACTTCCACAAACAGTTTGCCGTCTTTACCGGTCATCAGTTCGGCGGTATTCAAGGTATTGTTTTTTCCCATTTTTACATTCAACTCCTTATGGGGGTAAAGGGCAGCCAAAGCGTAGCCGCCCTTTGTTGAAAATTCAATTTATTCCTGCGAGAACCGGAACAGGTAATGCAGATAAATTTTCTCCAGGCTGTCGATATCATCCGCCTGAATCGTGAACCATGCACTATCCGCGGCATAGCGTTCCACGCTGAATGACGCACCAGCAAAAAGTTTCCGTTCATTTGCCATCGCGGCAAGCACCAGATTGCCAGTCTGAATGACGTCACCAATCCCGTCAGAATCGCAGTTTACCCGTCCGACTTTGGGCAAAAGCGCCCGATCCAAACGGTCAAACATTTCAAAACGGGTTTTGGTGCGGCGAATTTTCTTCCAGCCGTTATCCTGATTTTCCTCTGGTTTCACCAGCGTATTGATACCGGAATCATACCAGATATCCCCATCATTTGACATGGACGGCAGCAGCATCCCGGATAAAATCGCAGACTCATACTGCATATTTGTGAAAGTTTCCAGCAATCCTGTCGCTTTGTTGATCCTGGCATGGGTAATGCTTTGATTTGCTGGCGTACCGGCAATTTTTCCTGCAGTCTGGCAAATTGCAAGTACACCATCCTGATCGCCTGATGCAGTCTGCCAACCTGAACCAAGATACACAACTTTTTCGTCATTGAAACTGGCGGCGTGTTTCAGCCGTGTTTCAAATGCGATTTCGCGTTTTTCACCTAATACGGCAATACCAAGTTTGCCGGTTTGATGCGCATTTTTCAAATATTCATGCAGCAGCATGGACAATGCAAGATCCTCGCCATCATCAATATCGAGTGCAATGCAGTTGTAATAAAACGGTTCAAATGCTTCAAAAGCCTTTGAATAATCCTCATTTGTGACTTTCGGATCCTCACCGCCAGTGAGTGCGCCGGAAGCCTCCGGCACATTTGCCAATGTACCTGTGCCATCACCTGCCAAAGCAAAATCAATGTATTTGCTGTTCCGGCAAGCTTTCACAAGATTTGCTGGTTCATTTGCAGTATCCGCGTCAAACGCAAAAGTTTCCACCAATGTTGTACCAGTGTAAATGTTGGCTTCCTTCTTGGATGCGTCACCAAGTTTGGGCAGAATAGACAGCACAATTGGGAATGCGCCTTCATATTTTGCGGTTGCCGTGACAGCATCCTGATTTTCGCTGTTCTGGACATTCAGCCCCGCTTTTTTACCACCCGCGCCCAAACGGTATGTATAAACTGTGGTTGCGCCGCCATCAAACATTGCCTGCGCTGCTGGTGCGGTAAATCCATTGCTATACTCACCAGCGCCATAATTCTTTTTCAAATCGCCATTAACATTTTTCACAACTTCGCCAAGTGGTCCCCAGCTTGCGCGGATTGGGATCGCGCAAATGCCATCCTGGGCAGCAGGCGCGCTGGGTGATGTGATATTAGAATAGCGCTGGTACACGCCAGCACGAATCTTTTCTTCGCCTTCTTTATAGTAAGTGGACATCTTATTTCACCTCTTTCTGCCGGAATGTGTCAATGATTTTCCGTGCTTCAGCAGTGGTCGTGCTGTCTTTCCCGGCAAGTTTCAGCGCACAGCCAACTACAGCTTTTGATGCGCCAAATTCACGATAACCATCAATCAATTGCTGCATAGAATAGACTGGTTCCGTCCTTTTTGGTGCTGGGATATCGGTTTTCTTTTCTGATTTTTCTGTCATGGATATCTGTCCTCCATTTTTATTTGAAATGAATATGCCGCAGAGTATCTGCCTGCGGTGGATGTTTGATTTGGGCGTATGTTGCATCCACAGTGACTTGTCCGGTGTGTAGCACATCCGCGCCATTGTCCACATGGATACGCCGGATGATAATCTGTGTTTCGCCAGGTTTTACAAGATGTTTCGTGCGGTCTAGCGCAAAAATAATTTCATGTGCAAGCACAGATGCCGCGGAAACATCCTGCGCGAAAATATGTCCCTGTAAAGTTGCAGTCCGCCAAATGGTCTGCCATGTATCGGGAATCCATTCAGCGGGCGCCACAGAAGCAACACGCCAATAAATCCCGGCTGACTTGCCCGCAGGTTTCCAGGCTTCCGGCAGATTATCCAGCCCGATAACCGATAAATGCAGGAAATTCTCTGCTGTCCAATCATTAAACCGCGCTATGACATCTGGGTTTTCAGTGGTCAGCAGCGGGAATGCCAGCAGCGAAAATGTTAATGTCACACCATTTACTTTTGGGTCGCCCTGTTCGGTAAAATACCGGGAATCTTCCCACTGTGCCGCCATTGTACAAGTATTTTCAGTAAAGAAATACCCGTTAATTTTCTCCCGTATAATCCGTTCGGGCAGCTCCGGCACTTCACAGAAAATATCTACAAAAAGCCTGCCGCCAACTGCCCGTGCCGGATCGCCTTCTGCGTCAATGGCAAACACAATGCGCCCATATTGCGCCCCATTCTGCCAAAGCGAATCGGTATCCGGCGGGGCTTTTTGAAGAAATACAGCTGGTTTTCCGGCATATTCGGTCAAATAGGGCACAAGCTCGCTGCATGACAGCAAATGTTTGTAAATTGTCTGTTCAATCATAATCTTTTCCTTAATATGGCGCACTGTAAATCTGTACAATATGCGGCATTGCCTGCTGTTTAATTTTTTCGGCATAGGGACGTGCCGCCATACGGCTTGTACCGTTTTCCAAAATCTCACCAAGCAGATATCCGCCGTTATCGGTCAGCAAACTGCTTTCAATACGGGAAACATACGTATCCCCAGCCTGGAACGCGGAAGGTTTCCAACTGTTTCGGAAACTGCCGGTACGCACAGCAGGCGGCTGACCGGGTGCGGAAGCAGTATAATATTTTTTCGTGCCAGGGACACGGTATTTCCGTCCGCCGCGGCTGCCCGCAAGGACTTCTATTGCCGCATTTCGTAACTGTGTTGCAGCAAGGACGCTGCTCCGTTTCATCTGCCGTGTCAGCCTGCGGGTTTCATCGTCAATGATATGCCGAAATGTTATACTGGCGCTCATGATAAATCCTTCCTTTCCTGCGCAAAATAAATGCAAAAATGCCCAAGCCCTGCCGGATTATGCGTGCCGAGAACATAGAATTTTCTGTCCATAAGTTCCAACATATCGCCAGGTTTCGCGGATACACTGATACCGCGCTGAATGATTTTATACAGCACAGGATGTCCATCTTGTTTCCATTGTTCCGTGGCTTTCCACTGCGAAACATCACCTTGTGAAGCCCGCATCATGATTCCGGTAAACTCACCAACAGGTGTGAATTTTTCGGCAACCGGTCTGCCGGTTGCTGTGACGCCACCCTGGCGCGATAAAACTGTGAATTTTTGAAAACCTTGTCCAGGACGTAAAAAAGAATGGAACATCGCTTAAAATCTCCGTGGATTGGCGTGCAAATCACCATAAAAATACGGTTTGCCGATTGATTCCCCATGTATGCGCGGTATAGCAGTCAGGTTCGACAATTTCTTTTCAGCTTCATCCAGCATGGTTTTCCAGCGTGGGAACCGCTGGCTTAGGGCATAAGAAAGACCATCTGCCTGTGTATCAACTTCATAGGACAGCTTCATGACAATTGCCCGCAGGCAGGCAAGTTTTGCCCTTTGCCAATCCGGATTTTGCCCAAGCATAGCGGCATATTCCTCATCACACAATGCACAGGTGACAGCACCCATTTCTACTGCCGTATCACCAAGTTCAAACCGCATTTTATCCATGTCTGGAATAGCAAGATTGAGCGGATTATAACTCCAGGTTGCCATAGGAAATCACCTGCTTTTTGTTGTTTGTTTGCGCTGTGGTTTAGGTGGGGATTCTGATTTGCTTTCCGGTTCTTCTGGCTTGCCGTCTGGTTCTTCGGATTTTTCCGGTTTGCCATCAGGCACTTCTGCCAGCTTGCCCATTTGAATCAGCCGTCCTGCCATTTCCGGCAAAACAAGTTCAGCGGGGACAGCCTCACCAATCCAAAACTTTTGCCCTGCAAAACAGCAGGGTTTCAATGCTACATATGCCATATCACACACAATCCTTTAGGAATACCGCGAGATCGTCGCCAGTTTTCTTCATATCAGCAGAAAACAACCCTTCAATAAATTCTGAATGTGTCCCATTTTCGCCTTCATACTGAAGAACCGGCATATACTGCCCATCGCCCAACATATCCCATGTGAAAATATAACCTGCGGAGGGTTCATCAATTGCGGGCGCGGATGTTGCATAGGCAAGAATCGCCGCGTTTGCATCACAGATAAAATCCATATCTTCCGCTTCGCCAAGCCCGGCTTTGTTGTAGATAGCGGACAGTACAACAACCTTTTCCAGCCCGAAAAGCTCCGCCAACACACGTTCATTAACTGTTGCGGGATTTGCGGTAGAACCGCCGAATTTCACCCGTTCCACAACGCCAGGATGGTTTTTCAGTGCGTTGTATGTATTTTTGCCAAGCCCTAAACGGTTAGGGCGGCGTCCTGTACTTTGTTCGATTTCAGTGCATAAATCATCAAACAGCCGCACCGGGTCACAGTTATCATCAGTAAATTTGATGAATGTTTTGCCGGATGTGCTGTATGCTGTGCCGCCTGTCCATTCATTGCTCCAAACACCGGATTTGAAGAAACTTTCGGCAAAAATCCTGTCCTGATGTAAATTCATCTGTTCCGCGATAAAACGGATTTTTGCACGACGTGGATCAGCGGCACCTGGTACACCGATACGCTGGAAATTCAGTGTGCTGATTTGGTCGATGCCGACAATAATCTGGTCAACTTTGCAGCTGTATGACTGGTCAAGCTGTCCCATTTGTGCCGGAGTAACCTTGCCAAATTCGGGCTTGCGCTGTGCATTATCACGCAGCAGGGAAGCCTTATCGAAAATGTAATATCGAGCGCTGGCAAGCTGCACCGGGCAAATCGGGAACAGGTTTTTCGCAGCATAACGGTCAGCATTTTGGAAATATGCCATGGACATATTGGTCAGATAAATATTCGGTTTGAAAGCGCCTTTTGCAATCCGCGCAGAAAGTGCGCCGGGATGGATACCTTTTGGCATAATAAAAATCCTCCTGTAAATTTATTTTGGTTTATGGGTTATGCGCCGCTTGCGGCGATGCTGCCGCTGCGCAAAACAGCCTGTACGAAAGCATCTTTCGCGCCGCTTTCCAGCGCAACGGCAAAATAACTGCCGGATGTCGCGGGAACCAGCGCGCCATTTGCATCTGGTGCAAGAGCGTCACCGGGTTTCACAGCGGCGCCAGCTTTTACATGACCAATATCTTTGATTTGGATGTCAATATCGTCACCTTTGTTGATACTCTCCGGATTACTCAGCACCGCAATCCCAAGCGCTGATTTGCCTGCACTTGCTAAAATAATGCCGCCTGTTTCATCAAACATGACAGCTTTGCCGCGCACATCCGCAAGATCAGCCCCAGCTTTCATGGAAATCACGGGGCTTTGATTAATGGAAGCTGCAATATAATTCATAACAAAAAATCCTCCTGATTAACTGTTGTATTCGTTTTCATATTCCTGCACAAGTTCCGGATGCTGTTCCCAAGCCTTGTTGACTGCTGAAATATGGTCAAGATTTGGGTCAGCTTTTTGAATTTCCGCGGCAATCGCCTGGATTTTCTCAATTGGGCTGCCGCCTGCCGTGCCATCATGTGAAGCCTTGCCAATTTCAGTGAACAGCCCGGATTTCTGGACAAGGGCAAGCGCTTTATCCAGCATCGCAATATACGAGGCATAACCTGCTTCGTCAGATTTTTTGAGTGTGTAAAGGGTTTTCGCCAGATCTTCCGGCTTTTCGCCGATGATTTCATACTTCTGGGCAGTTTTGATTAGTTCCTTCATTTCAAGGGACTTTTCAAGCTGCTCCATGCGTGCCTGTACAGAATCCAACGTGCCAAGCAATGTGTCATTCGCGCTCTTTTGCGTTTCGGCGGGTTTGGTGTCTTCTGCTGGTGGCGGCGTATTCGCCTTTGGCGGCTGAGTGCCCTCTGGCTCTGGTTGTTTGGGTTTCTGCGGTTTTGACGGTTCTTCGCTCTCGGGTTCCGGCACAGTGGCTTTGGCGATCAGCGCCTCATACTGTGCCAATTCCTCCGCGGAAAATTTGCTTTTGTCGATTTTCATTTAATTCAGTCCTTTCGTTGATTTTGTTCTGTTTATGCTGTCAGTTGGCGTTATAGTCTGACGGTGAAAAATGTTCACCACGAAAATCTTCGCTGCATTTTAGTTCACGGATTGCCCGTAATATCGCTTTATGCTCCCGCACATAGTTTTTCTGGTCGGTTTCATCGTTTCAATTAGCATTTTTATCAGCTCTTTCGCTGATTTTGAGTATGAAAAAACCACCCTCATATCAAATCAGGTGGTTTTTATATTTCGGTAATGTCGTCAAACCGGTCTGGGTCATTGCTCGCAATCACCTTGCCGGGCGGCGGGTCTGTGCTCTTAAACAAGCAGATATCCGCCTGCTGGTTTGCCCCGGCGCGTACCAGGTCAACGCTTGTTAAGATGATATTTTTCAGCTTATTTGCCATGTTAATCATTTCCTTCTTCAATACGTGTGGCAGTTCCTTCGATGGAAAACATTTTGTATGTACCGTTTTGGATTTTCTCCCATGCTTCATCATCATCGACATGGAAGCCGATCCACCAGCCAACCGGCAGCACGCCGGGCGGGATGCCCATCGCTTTTTGCTTTTCTTCGGTAAAGACACAACTTTCCACAAGCCTTGCCCTTTTGCGCAGGTGAGAATTATGCTCTTCGCCGCCATCACGGAAGTCCAGCACATACGCATACGCGGCTGTTTCCAGGTCTTCCGGGTCAATGATATCATTTTGCCTGTCGCAAAGCGGCTCGCCATTTAGTGTAATGGATACCGATGCCCAGCCGAATACAAGGCGCTTGTCATCAGATTTCAGGATTGCAAAATCCGGCATTGTTTCACCTCCAATTTTTACGCATAAGAAAAGCACCGCGCCTTTCTGCGTGATGCTTTCGGTTATTGTGAGTGTTCTGAAATGCGGGTGTCTGTGCCACGCAAAACTTCACACAGACGACTAGCCATTTCCCTGGCGGCATCCTCAGCGTTTGAACGCCGCATTTCGTCTGTCAGTTTTCCCAAGTCGGAAACCAGCGCGTCCGTCAATGCCCTGGCTTCTTTCAACTTTTCGACCAACTGCACAACATTTTGCTGTGCTGCTTCTATCCCTTCAAGTTCCACTGGGATGGTGATAGTATTTTTGGTCAAGCTATTTGCCTCCTTTTCATGATGTCCAAATGGGCGGGACTATGTGTCTTGCTATTCCCGTTAAAATCTGCTATAATTCGAGCAGAAAGGGGGTGGATGGTTATCGCCAAATATAATCTCGGAAAGTCGTCCGATATGAAAAAGTTCATGCGTGATATTCAGCGTGATATAAAAACTGCTGCAAAGAAAGAAATTATACAAGCTGAATATGAAATTGAGTGTCCTGAATGCGGTACAGTCAGCATGGCGCATGTTGGACGAAATATTTGCCCTGCATGCGGAAAAGAAATTGATTTTAAACTAAATTTTAATTTCTAATTTCTTCAAGTCAGAAGCCAGTGCATCTGCCAATGTCCTGGCTTTTTTCAGCTTTTCGACCAGCTTGTTAGCAGTATTCAGCAAAAAAGCTGTTTGGTATTCTGCCGGGCAGCCTTTTGATTTGTTTCAGACATAATAAACTCCTTTGTCCTGAGTTGTTATTTATATCCATATTATCCCGTAATGACCTAAAACTCATCAATCACAATTTCATCCGCGATTTCGCTCAGGGATTTCCCATCAAAGAAAGGGGTTGTCATGACTTCATCAAGGCTGTGAACGGTCGTATCCAAATCGTCACACCACAGTTCAATTTCCGTATCGCAATATGGCTCAATTCCATATCGTTTACCCCGATAATCAAATACAAACGTACCGTTATGTTCAGCGAAACAGTCTTTGATTTGCGCAGCCGTCATGGAAAATGTTCCATTTTGATTTTTTCTATAAGATATCACTGTTCTCACTTCTTTCTTGGTCAGTTAGTTCACGAGCTTTTCCGTGGTGCGGGTTTCTGTCCTCATCCCACGCATAATCGTGACAATGCTCACCTTTTTCTCCGAACGGATGCCGCTTCGGATTTCCGTGATCATGGTTTGTAATTTGCTTAATCCTACGCCCGTCAGCACCATGATAATTTCGTGTAATGCCACCTCGAGCATCGACAACTTGTGTAATTCCATTTGGCGGACCGTGTCTAATATCATCGCGTTCCACAATTATAATCGGAATCCCAGCCGCATTTGTAAGCGGCTTCGGCGATGCTCCACCGTCAGTATTGATTTCCTCAATTATATCATATCGTGCATCCTCCCGCAACTGTGGCGGTTCGACTT
>CAJUDU010000089.1 GCA_910584935.1 uncultured Butyricicoccus sp.
GATTGTCTGGCGTAAGCTCATTCGTGTTCATCGTTAATTTCGGGATAGACTCTAAATTTTTTCGCCAGCCGGGATGGGCTGGCGATTGTCGTGGAGGCACAGTTTATTTGGTGGATACGCTATTGGGGCGCATTAATCATATTCATTGTGGATTATAAGCTGTCCAAGGAAACCCAACAATTTTCTGATGCATTCGATTTCAAGCAGGCTTGCACAAAACGCAGTCCGGCAAGCCCATCGGTAAGCGTGGGATAATGATATTCACGAATTTTAGCACCTTCCATTTGCGCCAGAAGTGTTTTGCAAAAGCTTTTATATACGTTGGCGAAAGCTTCATAATATCCCTCTGGATGACCAGCGGGAAGGCGGCATAAATTCGTGCAGGTATTATCACAATAAACTCTGTTTGCAGTCAGAATTTGAACGGGTTTATTTAATTGCGCATATCGAATTTCCATTGGATTTGTATGATTCCATTCGATGGAACCTTTATCACCGAGTACACGGATTTTGACAGCACAATCATATCCTGCGGCAACTTGGGATGCCCAGAGCATACCAGGAATACCGTTTTCATAATCCAGCAAGATTTGTACATCATGTTCCAGCGGAGAGTTTTTATAATGGTTGAATCGGGCAAGCACACGTTCCAGCTTTAATCCAGTCATACGTCCAATCAATGCTTCAAGATGCGTCCCAATATCGGAGCAACAAGCTGAACCACCAGCCCGTGCAGGATCCATACGCCATTGCCCGTTGATACCGCTGGAATTAAGCAGGGACAGCATGACCCAGTCTTGCGGATACTCTGCAATGACATTGATAATTTCCCCAATTGCACCAGCATCAATCATTTTCCGCGCCTGGTGGATAATTGCGTAAGAGGCATAAGTATAAGTTAATCCAACAAGAAGATCTTTTTCTTCAGCGAGCTTTTGGAGTTCTATTCCTTCATCCAAAGAATAGCATAATGGTTTGTCACACACAACATGGATGCCATGCGTCAAAAAACATTTGACAATTTCGTAATGTGTGTCGGTAGGGGTGACGACAACGGCGAAATCAATCCCATCGTTCCGTTGGGACTCTTTTTCTGCCATTTCACGGAAATTTGTATAGACACGGTCTGCGTCTGTTATATCCCAAGCCCATGCAGTTTCTTTATTTTTTTCTGGATTACGGGAAAAACAGCCAGCACTTAAAACGGCCAGTTCATCCATAGTCGCACCACGCCGATGAACATTTCCAATAAATGCTCCATTTCCACCGCCCACCATACCAAATCGAAGTTTCCTTTTCATTTTTAATACCGCCTTTCATTGTTCGAAATAAAAAACTGAAACGTTTCATGTTTTTATTGTAATACGTTTATGCAAAACTGTCAAATACATTTTGTCTGCCGATGTATACTTATTGAAAAAATACAACTGGAATTGGGATAAAACACGAGTTTATGATTTGACATTATTTTTATTTCTTAGATGAAAGCTTTATACGGTTGGTCAGAGAATATTGCAAACGGATTCCCGCTCAACCAGCAAAACAGAAATTGTCGATTTGATCACAACATCGTCTGGAACTGCATTAAGGGCTGTCAGGCGTTCGACTGCTAATTCGCCTAATCTTGCGCGGTTGACTCGCAGGGTTGTAAGTGACGGAGAGAGAAATGTACTCATAATACCATCATCAAACCCAATGATTGATACATCTTCGGGAACCCGAATCCCGGCTTGTTGTAATGCTCGTAAGCAGCCTGATGCAATGATATCATTGGCAGCCACAAAAGCAGTTGGCAGTTTTGAAAGTTTCTGAAGATGTTCCCCCATTTGTTGGACAGCGATTTCGTACTGTGGATCAATACGCAGGATATAATCAGGATTTATTTCTAGGTCAAGCATGTGCATAGCATTCTTGAATGCCACATATCGGGCATATAAACCGCCTATTTCCGTTTCGCCCCGCAAAAAACCAATGCTACGGTGCCCCATTTTACAAAAGTTCTGCACAGCGTTAAAAATGCCGCCGGAATTATCCATATTGATTATGTTCAGTGGATAGTGTTCCAATTGAAGCGGCATATCCAGTGTTACAATGGGGCGAGAAAAATTTAATAAATATGTCATTTGCGTATCAGATATTTCACTGGCAAGAAATATTACGCCAATAAGATCAGGCTGCGCTTCCAAAGATCTGAACATATCTGGTAATTGCTCGGCCGTCATGCTATTCAATCCGAAATGGAGTCCAAGCTGATGGGCACGGTATTCGGCGCCATTTAAAATCCCAACAAAGAAATCTTCATTTCGTTCCCGACTGTGTGTCGCAGATAAATAACGGATGAATTTGATTTCGCCATGCATAGCAGCCTTTGGGGCATTTTCACGGATAGAGTAGCCGTTTTCCTTGAGCACGGCTATAATTTTCTCCCGCACCTCTTTTCGAACGCCAGGTTTATTATTCAAAACAAGTGAAACAGTGGATGCGGCTACGCCATTCTGTTTTGCAATTTCGCGTATTGTCATATACCCACCTCTTTACCTTAAAATTTATCATCAGATTCGTTATAGATAATAAAATATTGGATTTTATTTATATAACACAATGAATTTGTGAGAAATACTAATTTATATGCGGTTTCATATTAAAACTGTTTCACTGTTTTTACCGATTTTATATTGCTTTATTTTTTCATCTTACCATATTGATGTTTTCTTTACAATACAATAATGAAAAAACATATGCTGAAAAGCCAATTTTTTGACTTGACCTGGATTTTGCAAGTACGCCCTGGCAAGTTGTATATATTTTCTGTATATTATTTTGTTAAATTGACTGATTGACAAAACAGTACAGCTATGTTTTAATTATTTCAATAGAATGTTTCGGTTTTATAGATGAAACGTTTTAAGAATTGTTAAAACAACACGGTAAGAAGGAAGGAAGAAAATATGATGAAACGGCTTTGGAAAACGTTAGCGGCCATTCTTGTGGTGGCCATGTGCTTGAGCATGCTGACCGGTTGTGGCGGCGGTGGCGATAAAGATAATGGCGCCGCTGGTGATAGCTACAAAATCGGCGTTGTCCTGAAATCTCTGGCAAACCCATTTTATGTAACCATGCAGGAGGCCATTGAGGCCAAGGGCAAGGAGTTGGGCGTACAGATTATGCTTCAGGCACCTGAAAAAGAAACAGATACAGAAAAGCAGATGCAGATTTTGGAGAACATGATTACGCAGCAGGTAGACGCGATTTTGCTGGCGCCAAACGGTTCCACTGAATTGGCGCCAGCAGTAAAGAAGTGTAATGATGCGGGCATACCAGTCATCATTGTGGATACCCGGCTGGATGAAGCTGCAATGAAAGAAAATGGTGCAACTACAATTTCGTTTGTTGGATCAGATAACTACTATGGCGGACAAGTTGCCGCTGAAGAAATGAAAAAAGTGGTTAGCGAGGGCAAGATTGCAGTGCTGGAAGGTATTAGCGGTCATGAATCTTCTATCAACCGCGTCAATGGTTTTACCGATAAGATAAAGGAACTGGGCGGCTTGGAAATTGTAGCTTCTCAGCCTGCGGACTGGGATCAGGAGAAAGGGTATACCGTTTTTCAAAATATCTTGCAGGCAAATCCGGATATCGTCGGCTTGTTTGCCGCCAATGATATGATGGCATTGGGTGCAGTCAAGGCAATTGAAGATGCTGGATTAAGCGGGAAAATCACAGTCATTGGATTTGATGCCACCGATGATGCCAAAGCGGTGATCAACGAGGGAAGAATGCTTGGCTCTATTGCCCAGTCTCCTGCTAATATGGGTACAACTGCGCTGGAAACAGCATTGGACTATCTGAAAAATGGTTCCTGTGAAGAAGATATTGCTGTTGAAGTGGTTATGCAGACCGCAGAATAAGATAGATTGGAAAATTAATACTTTATTATTGGGGCAGCATTGTTCTGCTGCCCCAATACATAGTTCAAATAAAAGGGAGTGAGGCAATGGGCATACCAATTGTTCAAATGGAACATATTACGGTTGAATTTCCTGGCGTCAAAGCTTTGGACAATGTTAATTTTTCGCTGGAGCGGGGAGAAGTTCACATTTTACTTGGCGAAAACGGCGCGGGGAAATCGACTTTAATGAAAGTCCTATCGGGTGTTTATAAGCGTAATGCAGGCATTATCCGCATAGATGGGCATGAGGTTGCATTTTCCGGAAGCAAGGAGGCTATGGAAGCAGGTGTAAATATCGTACATCAGGAGCTGAATCTGATTCCATACCTGACAGTTGCGGAAAACATTTTCCTTGGCCGTGAACCAAAACATGGTGCAGTGATTGCATGGAATAAGCTATTTCAAGATGCGGGGGGGATTTTAAAACGCCTGGGTGTCGATATTAATCCTAAGGCTGTGTTAAAAACCCTGAGTGTTGCACAGCAGCAGATGGTGGAGATTGCAAAGTGTGTTAGCCAAAATTCAAAGGTCATTATTTTTGATGAACCAACTTCTTCGCTGACAGACCGGGAAATTGATGCATTATTCCGCATCATTGAAGACCTTAAATCGCAAGGTGTCGGGATTGTATATATTTCGCACCGTTTTGATGAAATTAAACGAATTGGCGATCGAGCAACCATTATGCGGGATGGGCGCTATATTGATACTGTCTGTATTGCAGATTCTTCGATAGAGAAGATGATTCATATGATGGTCGGTCGGGAACTAAAAGATATGTTTCCGAAAATTAAAGTGCCGATTGGTGAAACCATATTTGAAGCCCGCAGCTTTACAACAAAGGACAAACTATCGGATTGCACAATTTCTGTACGCAAAGGTGAAATTCTTGGTCTTGCTGGGCTTATGGGCGCAGGGCGCACAGAATTTGCGCGCGCGATCATCGGCGCTGACCCATTTGATTCTGGCACTGTTTATTTGGAAGGGCAGCAACTGCATATCCGCACACCAGAAGATGCGGTGAAAAAGGGCATTGGCTTGCTGCCCGAAGATCGCAAGCATCATGGGTTGGTGCTGGGTATGGGTGTGAGTGAAAACATTACGCTGGCAAACCTGAAAAAGACAATGAAAAATGGGATCTTAAATAAGCAGTCTGAAAATGCCTTTGCCAATCAGTATGTAGACACTATGAAGATTAAAACCCCCCATTTAATGCAAAAGGTAAAATTTTTGTCTGGTGGCAATCAACAGAAGGTTGTCATTGGGAAATGGTTAATGACCAATTGCAAAGTGCTTATTTTTGATGAGCCTACGCGGGGCATTGATGTCGCTGCCAAGTCAGAAATTTACCGTATTATTTGCGATTTGGCAAGGCAGGGAATGGCAATTATTTTGATTTCTTCTGAATTGCCAGAAATCCTCGGCATGAGTGACCGTGTGGTTGTTATGTGTAGCGGCAAAATTGTTGGGGAAATGGAACGGTCAGAGGCGACACAGGAAAAAATAATGCATCTTGCAACTGGGGGAACATGAAATGAAAAAGGTTAATATTAAAAATGTATCGAACATCTTTGTTGTTTTGGTGGCATTAATTGTTCTATGTATTGCGCTTTCTATTGCATCTCCTTGGTTTGCAACACAGAAAAACCTGATTAATATTGTTTTGCAGGCAGCAATCAATGCTACACTCGCCTGCGGCATGACTTTTGTGATCCTGACAGGCGGAATAGATTTGTCTGTGGGTTCCATTGTAGCGCTTGCGGGTATTGTACTTGGAATCATCGTCAAAGCAGAAATTCCGTTGGCTGCCGCGCTTCTGGTCTGTGTATTGATTGGTGGATTTTGCGGGCTGGTAAATGGTCTGCTTGTCACACGGTTAAATCTCCCAGCCTTTATTGCAACATTGGGTACGATGTCCATTGCCCGTGGCGCTGCGCTGTATATTGCGGGAGGACGTTCTATTTCTGGATTTTCTGGTAAATTGAATTTTATCGGCAGTGGCGCCATATTGGGCATTCCTGTTATGATTATTATTATGGCACTAACCTTTATCATCGGGATGTTTATTTTAAAGTATACGAGAACAGGCCGCTATATTTATGCCATCGGTGGTAATATGGAAGCTACCCGTTTGTCAGGCATCAATACAAATTTTTATACCTTGCTTGTATATATCATCTGCGGTTTAACAGCGGGTCTTGCTGCAGTATTGTTAACTGCTCGTCTGGATTCTGCGCAGCCTGTAGCTGGTGAAGGCTATGAGCTGGATGCCATTGCAGCCACGGTTATCGGCGGCACTAGCCTAGACGGAGGAGAAGGACGGCTTTCCGGCACGATTATTGGTGCGCTGATGATTGCAGTTCTGAATAACGGGCTGAATTTGCTGAACGTATCTTCTTATATTCAACAGGTTGTCATTGGCATCGTAATTGTCCTGGCAGTTACATTTGATCGCATTCGCAGCAAGTGAATATAGGCGTCAGCTCTAAAATGAAGGATAGCGAGGATATCAGATGATATTGGCGAGTAACTTTCGCTTTTCATTGTGATATGCTGTCTGCAGCAATAGCGGGAATCTTTATTTCTTAACTTTGTCAGCCTTTGAAGAAAGGCTTTAATCACTACTACTCTAAATATAAGGGGTCTTTTATTATGAAACAGCCTATCCGTATTGGCGTCCTAGGATTGGGGCGAATTGGGAAAATGCACATCAGGAACCTGGTTGCTATGAAGGATTTTGAAGTTGTCCATGGCGTCGATCCTTTCTTAAATGAAGAAACAGAACAGGAAATGCAGGAACTAGGGATCTCTTGTTCCCGGGAACCAGAGGACATTTTTTCTGATCCTTCAATTACGGCAGTTATGATTTGTTCTATTACAGAAACCCATTCTGATTTTATCATCCGTGCAGCCAAAGCAGGGAAAGATATTTTCTGTGAAAAACCCATTGACCATAATGTTGATCGCATTTTGAGTGCTCTGCGCGCAGTAAAAGAAGCTGATGTGATCTTACAGGTTGGTTTTATGCATCGCTTTGATATTCACCATAGCAAGATACAGCATATGATTGCAGATGGCAGCATTGGAAAATTGGAAGTTCTGAAGATTACCTCTCGTGACCCAGCGCCCCCATCTATGAAATATATCAGTGAATCTGGCGGTATTTATGTGGATTTCATGATTCATGATTTTGACATGGCGCGTTTTCTTACCGGCAGTGAAGTGAAAGAAGTTTTTGCAACAGGAACATCAGTTTGCGACCCACAGATTTCCGAATATGGGGATGTAGGGAGCGGACATGCTATCCTTCGTTTTGAAAATGGTACAATTGCAGTCCTTGAAACTAGCAGAAGATCTAGTTTTGGGCATGACCAACGTATTGAAGCGCTTGGTTCAGAAGGATGTGCTATGGATGACAATATATATGAAAATAATGTTCGGTTTTTTACGCATGATGGGTTCCATGGTGCAAAAGTGCCATATCATTTTCCGGAGCGGTATAAAGATGCCTATTTGGTGGAATTGACTGATTTTGCAGAGGCCGTTCGTCAACATTCTGTTCCGTCAGTTACGGGGTTTGATGGCTTACAGGCTGTATTGATTGCAGAAGCAGCTGCAATTTCCGCAAAAAGCGGAAAACTTGAGCCTGTAAGAAAAGTTACTGTTTCATAATCGTTTTTTCGCTCTCACCGTATAGAAACTAGTTATTTATAATTTAGCTTTCCAATCATCTCTTCTCTTTTTTCTGTGCCATTGAATAAATCTCAATATCTTATTTTTTGCAATTTAATAATAATATGTTACCATGTACGGGTTCACAGTACCAAAAGTTAAAACATTGGTTGCTCCCGACCATTCCTTTCCACTGCGCTTGCCTCTCTTTCGCAGGACGCTCTTTATATATTGCACATAAGGACATTATCATTCAATGGCATATCCCCGTTATCACAAAATGATAACGGGGATTTTTTATAAACATTATATAACTTTTTATATAAAGAAAAATCCGTATTTTGTAAACCTCAAATTGTAATCTGCTTTTCATAAATGTATATATGAAAAATTAGGCTCAATCATTTTTTGTGAGATTGAAATACAGTAAGGGATACGAAAACGTTGCTATGCTGGTATACTATTAGAATAGTGTTGAATCAAAGATCATTTCGTGCGTAAATCCGTACTTATTTGCAGCAATAACGCTGGATTTTGATTCTTATAGACACGCCCTTGTATCAGTGGTAAAATGGAAGTAACATAATGATGTGGTGATTTGGAATCAGAAACAACCATTGCGGAAAATATTTGTAATAATTACTGAAAGCACAAATATGATGCAGCTTGTAAACGAGTATTGTCCGAAAAAATCATTCTGGCATAGATTATGAAAGAATGCCTGAAAGAATACAAAGAGTGCGATATTAAGGAGATTGCAGAGAAATATATTGAGGGAGAACCACAGGTCAGCATAATCTTGGTTATGACTGATTCGGTAATCATTTCAACATTTTATACCGTGCTTTCAGTTTCTGTATTCTATTATCTGTCAGCGCAACAATAGACCTCTTGCGAAAATAAGGCGCAGTGGTAAAATAGGGACATGAAATACGAAA
>CAJUDU010000090.1 GCA_910584935.1 uncultured Butyricicoccus sp.
AAGTCCTATGTGCGTAAAGCGCATAGGACTTATCTCCATAAATAATATGGTGCCTGTGGGTATTCTATTTTCTTTCTCTGCCGCCAAAGAAGCCAAATCCGCCTCTGTCTGGCACAGGCCCATCGTAATCGGGAGAGAAGCGCTCCACACCCGGTATATGATCCGGCCTTGCGCCTCGCCCAAAGGGGCCAAAGGCTCGTTCACGCATGGACATCAACTGTTCAAATTGTTCATCACCCATACGTTCTCGTGCTTTGTCCATCCAGTCTGCCATTGCGTCCTCGTCCTCGTTTTTGCCTGCTTCCATTCGGAAAGCAGCAATAATCCTGTCTAAATATTCGCTAAATTGCTGCAATTCTTCCGGCGATAGGCAACCGAGGAACTCCTGATAATTTGTTTTTGGTTCCTGCGCTTCTTTCCCTTTCTCTGTTAAATGCACAACCATGACCCGCCTGTCTTTCTCAGACGGTCTGCGCTCTATATAGCCGTTTTTTTCCAACTTATTCAGCAGCTCATTCAGCGATTGTTGGCGGATGCCCAACAGATAAGCTAAATCCTTTGTAGCAATTTCCGGCTGAATTTTCAACATGGCAAGGATGCGCCCCTGACCTCTTGTTGAGTCGGCAAAAGGCCCGGATTCTGCTTGACTGAACATCTGACGGCGTTTCATGAGCCATTGCAGGGTGGACAACTTCTCATAAATAGCTGTATATATACCATCCATATTGTGTCCTCCTCGCTTTATACAGGTACTTGTAGTTTCTGATTATTATTATACACACTACAAGAGAATTGTCAAGGGTACCTGTATAAATTTTTTTCGGGAATTTGCAATTTACTGCAATGGCATTATTCAATGCACTGTTTTAATTGGTTAACATCTGATTATAAATATAGGCAAGCAAACAAGGAAGAAATTCCGAAAAAGGGCGGGATCCAGTAAAGGAATACAAGGACGCGCCAGGACAAGGGAAGAAACCGATGCCAGCAAGGAAGGTGCTGGAGAGAATATTCTATGTGCTGCGAACTGGGTGTTAATGAAAAGCTCTGCCTCGTGAATATGGAAGCGGAAGTACAGTACACAGAAGATTTCAGGAATGGCTGGCAGTCGGTTCCTTTGCTGCGTTTGGGTTATACTGGAAGCAGGGAATCAGTTAAACAGCACAATTATATTCCACATATTCGATCCCAAGTGAGGAGAAAAAGGCGTTGGAACACAACCCTGATTTTTTCGCACGCCGCTGGGTTGCTGAAGCTGCACACCTTGTTTGACTTGTTCTGTAAATTCTGATTCACCATGAAAAGAAAACTGCAAACGACATGGCTCTGCTTCAGTTTGCCTGCGCGGTGATTGTCTGGCGTAAGCGCATTCACGTTCATCGTTAATTTCGCGATAGGCGCTTAGACTTGCGGTGCGTTGGATACAATGGTCATTAAAACACAAAATCTGCAATGGCACAGATTTCTTTCGCCATATCCGCGACATAATCCAACATATCATACGCAGTTTGTAAGGAAACTGTGATATTTGCATCCAGCAAATTTTTGATACGTTGATCAGCCAGATCCACACCATATTCTATAACATCGGTATATGTGTTTTCACGGTCAATCGAACGCTCTAAACCAAAATGATTCAAACTGAAAAACTGATTTGGCGCAAGTGCTTTCACACGTTCATAAACTTCGCATGGGTCAAGTTTCGCATTTTTAGCGAGCGTTTTCAGTGGCTCAGCCAGCGCTGCAACCATCAAACGCGTTGCCATGGCATATTGGGGGTTGTTGTTAGCAAAAGAATCCAGCGGACGCGCAAGATTGATAAGGTACAAACCGCCGCCTGGCAAGCCTTTTTGGGTTTGCCGGTCAATCCGCTGCAAATATTCCTTCATATAGGTAGTCATTGGCGTGATGGACGCATGGAAATCCTGCTCTTGGATGCCATGGGTATGAACCCCATGCAGCAAAGCACTTAACAGCAATACAGCAGTTTTAACGCCATCCTTTGGGCAGCCCTGCTGTGTGAGAATCCCCACAACAGCTTGTACATTTTGTTCGCTGCAAACCATTTCGCTAAGTACAGTGGAAAAATGCGTTTCTCTACAAAAGCGTCCGCTTTTATCTAGGTAAGAAAGTTTCTTCTGATTCCCATAAACTTTTGCCGCGGTTTCTGCTAATTGGTTCAAACCATCCAACAGTGTTGGGCATATTTGAATTGGGGGACAAATTGTAGCATACATGATGATTCACCTTTCTGGCGGGTTTGCCAGAAATATTCCTTTCCATATGTTTTTTTAATCAGGGCTGTACAACCTTCTGGGCAAGCAATGCGGCTTGCACAGCATGAATATCCAGTTCAAGCGGTTCCTTTTGTTCATTGATGCACTGCGCGGCAACAACCCCCATCGCTTGACCCATATTCATGACAATTGGCATGACGCGATAGCTGGAATGCGCTTTATGTGTACCGCTGATATTGCGTCCATTGAGCAAAAGCCCTTTCACCTGAAGCGGAATAAAACAGCGCAATGGGATTGTGTATGTATCTTTCTGGACGAAATTTTTGTATTCTCCTGATTTGTCCAACCCAGCACCTGTTACATTATGCAGGTCAAAGAAAAACCGGGATTTGGTCACCACCCAATCTTCAAAAATACGCGCCTGGGAAATATCGTCCTCGTGCATTTCATAATGCGCTTGGAAACGTCGCGTTTCACGTACACCAACCGTATTAGCGCTGTCCACCAAATAACAGCCTTCATAGCCTGGCACATGGCGGCGCAAAAATGCAATAATCTGATCAATTTGACAGCGGCAGGTGTATTCCGCACGGTTCAGATCACGCACATTTGTGCCATCAACATCAATCATATTGGTCATGTTGACGGTCACGATGCCCGGCAAAGAAGAAGGGTATAGCAGGATATGCCCTGCGGGGGCAGGCAGCTCCTGTCTGCCAAGCGTCTGCAAATCCCCTTCCGGCAGTTCAACGGTATCCTCAAAGCACCAGAAAAACATGGCGCGATCCATATCAACCCCTGCGACTTTAAACATAATTGTCATTGGCTGCATTCCGCCGTCTTCTGAACGCCCCTTTTGAAATGGAACGCCTGCTGCGGCAGCGGCGTCACCATCCCCAGATGAATCAATCAGTATTTTGCAGGCAATTGCCTCCCGACCGGATTTGCTTTCAACAATGGCACCTGTAACACGTTCATTTTCCATGATGACATTGCTAAAAAATGTGTGCATTTGCACGGTTACGCCTGCTTCTATCAACATTCCCAACATCAGCATTTTTAATTTTTCTGGATTGATCGCTTGCCCACACTCGCAGTCCCGTGCTTTTTCGCGCAGTTCTGCAAAGATGCCGCCTTGCTGGTGTCCAGTCCAGTGGCTCATAATACCAGTTGTTGCAACACCGCCAATTGCACCCGACTGTTCAATCAGCATGGTTTTTTTGCCCATGCGGGCGGATGAAAGCGCTGCGCCAAAACCGGCTGGACCGCCGCCAATAACCAATACTTCGGTTTCTTCTGCAAATGGGATGGTTTTGCTTGGCTCCTCATAATATCTCATTGTGTACCTCCTGCCGCATTTTGCGGTGTTTTTTTAGGTTTTATAGAACGATAAACCGCCCATACAATCGAAAAGACAGCTAGCGCAAGGAAAATCAGACTAAATGGGCGTGTGATAAAAATACGGTAAGAACCATCGGACATGACCATTGACCGGCGGAAATTTAATTCGGTGAGCTGCCCAAGGACAACCCCTAAAATAATCGGCACAATGGGGAAATCCAATTTACGCAGGATATAAGAAATGATGCCGATGATAACCGCAGCCATGACATGGAACGTACTGGAGTTGCTTGAATAAGTGCCTGCAAAACAGTAAACCACAATCATTGCACTCATCAGTTCATAAGGGATGCGCGTAATATTAGCATATAAAGGTGTAAACAGCCTGCCAATGATCAGCATAAACACATTGACTACCAATAAGCCCACCATAATGCCATAAATAAGATCAGGGGAATTGACAAATAAAGAAGGTCCAGGCACCATGCCTTGAAGCATCAGTGCGCCAAGCAAAATGGCGGTGACGCCATCGCCCGGAATGCCTAATGTCAGCAGTGGAATCATGGTAGAACCTGTTGTTGCGTTATTGGCGGATTCCGATGCGGCAATCCCTTCAATTTCGCCTTTGCCAAAGTTATCGCCGTTTTTGGATGTTTTTTTTGCTTGGTCATAGCTGATAAATGCAGCAATGCCGCCGCCTGTGCCGGGTGTTGCGCCAACGAGTGTGCCAATGATGGAGGAAGTAAACATATGGCGCAGGCACCGTTTGATTTCTGCCCAAGTGAGTTTTTCGCGGTCAAGTGTCAGTTTCTGTTTTCTGGCAGGGTCAGTGTATGGATTATAAGAAGATTTGCTGATCAGTTCCGCCAGCGCGAACAAGCCAACCAATGTGACAATGAGCGGAACGCCGCCAGCAAGCTTGCGGATGCCAAAGGAAAAACGGACGGTGCCGCTAATGGAGTCCATGCCAATGATGGAAACGAATACACCTAAAATCGCACCAATCAGACCTTTGGCAATGTTGCCGTTGGATACGCTGGCAATGATTGAAAGCCCGAAAATTGCAATGCAGAAATATTCAGGCGGGCCAAACAGCATGGTAATTTTCGCGATATTTGGTGCGGCAAACAGCAAAACCAATGCGCTGAAAACACCGCCGACAAAAGAAGCATATAGCGCCATGGTAAGCGCTTTTAGCGGCTTGCCCTGTTTGGTCAGCGGATAGCCATCAAGCAGTGTTGCTGCATTAGCGGGCGTACCTGGCGTGTTAATCAAAATTGCAGTGACTGAACCACCATAAGTGCCGCCGCAATAAAGTCCAAGGCAAAGTAAAATCGCTGGGATTGGGTCCATGGTATAGGTAATGGGCAGGCATAAAATAATCGCGAGGTCAGCCGTCAAACCTGGGATTGCGCCAATGATAATGCCACAAATGAGGCCAACCAAGATAGCAAGCAGCGACTCGGCTGATGCGAGTGTTTGTATGCCCAACAGGATATTTGCAAACAAAATCGTACCTCCTTCTTATGGCAGCGAAACAGACAACAGTGTGCGGAAAACATAAAACGCAATCAGTACATTTGCACTGGCAATGGCATAAAAATACCATACCCGCGCACCAAAGTAGAGCAGAACACCATTAACCAGTAGCAGCGATGCAATGACAAAGCCTACATATGGCAGGATAATTGCATAAATCAGCAGCATGAGCATATAGAGGATGGGTTTCAGCATTTGCCGAACCTCAGGTTCTTTCAATCTGGCAAGTGAAATGATATATTCCTTTTTTTCTTTGGCGCGAATGCCAAGCACAATCAGCAGTATACTGCAAAAAAACATGCCATGAATTAGCATAGAAGGCACCGTAGCCGCTGTGACTTCTGTGGTTTCAAGTGTTGGAATCTGTGCAGGCAGCATCACGCGCAGGATAACTGAAACGATGAAAAAAAGGATCCCGCTTGTCAAATTGCTATTTGTTTTGATTTTCATTGGTTCCCCTCCTTGCAGGATTGGATCATGATTCTGCAATCATCTTCACATACTGATCCATTTGTTCCATCTGTGACGCAACAAACTGTTCGAGCTGTTCTGTATCATTATCGTTGATTGGATATCCCATTTCTTCCATAAAGGATGTGAATTTTTCGTCTGCATATACTTTGTCCAGCATAGTTCTAAGGGCGCTTACGGCTTCTTCCGGGACATCGGCACGCACAGCAAAGCAGTCCATCCCGGTAAATTCAACATCAACACCGAGATCTTTTAGCGATGGGACTGTCCCAAATGGTGTTTCCAATGCAGTAGGGTCAAATGTCGCAATGGTTTTGATATCACCACTTTTTTCAAAGTCATAGTACTGTGGCGGCGTGGTGATGCTCATATCCACCTGACCCGAAACAATTGCGTTAATTGCTTCTGATGCGCTTTCAAATACAACCGCTTCCGCTTCAATGCCCATCATTTTGAATGCTGCGGTTGCCAGTACATACTGGTCACTGCCTGGACCGCCAGAGGTGCCATATTTAATTTTTGACCCATGTGTTTTCAGATCCTCAAAGCTGCTTATCCCTGATTTTTTCGGATTGGATAACATAACAAGTGACCCAGAACGCATCCCTTTCAACAAGGTGAAATCTGAAAGCTCATATTCAACCGGAACATATTTTGGCGTCAGTGAAAATAATGGTCCCGTGGTTGTAAACACTGTGTAGCCATCGGCATCCGCATCAAGCGCGTCAGCCATTCCTAATGTGCCCGAAGCACCAGTATGGTTTTCCACAACAATAGGCTGTCCTAAATATTGTTCGCCAATTTCCGCGACTTTGCGCGCAATGACATCCGCGCCGCCGCCAACGCCCCATGGACAGATAATCGTGACCGGTTTTGCCGGATATGTGCCATCCGCTGATGCGGAATTGCCTTTGTTGTTCTGACTGCATCCAGCTAATGCGGAGCAGGCAACCGACAGTGCCATAATGGCTGCGATAAATCTTCTTTTCATGTTCATTCTCCTCAGATAGATTGATTTTTTTTGAAAACAGCAAGGATGATAACCATCTTTGCATACGTATTCATTTTTGGGCATATGTCCCCTATTGAAACATTCCAAAAGGGGAACAGACTTAAAAGGTATCGCGGTAAATGATTTTTGCTTCAATTTCCAATCTGCGCGGCGGGGGGGGTTCTGAACTGTTGATCAAATCAATGACCCATTCCGCCGTGGTTGAAATAATTTTTTCATAATCAAGCGTCATTGTTGTCAAAAATGGCTTGAACCATGTTGCCATAGGGATATTATCTGAACCGATAATTTTTACCTGTTCAGGGACTGAGATGCCATGCCGGCGAAGTGCTTCTATGGTGCCAAGTGCCATCATATCATTTTGCACAAAACAGGCTTGCACATCCTTGAATTGGTCAATATGTGCAGAAACCGTTTTTAATGCGTCGTCGAACCGGTAATTTCCATATAACATATGACCTTCAGGGAGATCAATGCCATAGTCATGTAAAGCTGACAGGAAGCCGAAATGTTTATGCAGCCCATCAATACGCCCTTTCGTGCCGAAAATTTCAACAAAACGTGTATAGCCACGTTCACAAAACGCTTTCCCGACCATATAACCCATTTTTTTATGGCTGGGATAAATCATGAACTCATTTGTAACTTCCTCATTTGTATCGTAAATGAACAAGTAAGGTGTTTTGGTGTTTTTTAGCATCTCTTTCAGTTCATCTGACAGGTTTGGACGGTTGATCACCAATGCGTCAAACCGTTTTGTGCTGATAAACTTTTCGATATTCGGCACACCATGAGAATCTACATCATCAAAAACAGGCACAACATCAATATATTTTTCCATCAGTTTCATGCGAAGCCGGTAATACAAATCACTTTGGGTATAGTGGTTTGTAAACCCTGTGAAATCCTCAGAAAAGATATAACCGATTACACCTGTCCGTTTGGTTTTGAGTCCGCGTGCGCTGCTGTTAAGTTGAAATGAGTGCTTTGCAGCCAATTCACGGACAAGTTTTTTTGTTTCTTCCGAAACCAAAGGGCTGTTATTTAAGCAACGGGATACCGTTGCCTGAGAAACCCCTGCTAATTTTGCTAACTCTTTTGATGTCAAGCAATCACCAGCCTTTTGTAGGATGAATACGTATTCAGTCATTGACTGACTCAAGTATATGCGAAAAAAATATAAATTGCAAGCACTTTGGGGCATTTAAAATTTTTTTGGACGCATTCATAATTTTTCAGCTTTGGATTTGGTGAAATAGCTGAAATGATGATACTGCAATAGGCGCTTCTGATTTGCGGGAACCGATATATGGATATTCATAAGGCGCATAGAAAATGGAAAACCTATCGCGCTTTTCTCAATCTTTTAAACAAGCCCCACAAACAAAAATATGCAACATAAGATTTGATAGGGAAGTTTGTATGGATAAAATAAAAAAAGCCTTGTTCTCAGGCGGATAAACAAAGGCTTTTCTGTATTTTATATATTGAACAGGGGGTCTTGGTGATGTGCACAAGAAATGCATACACTTTCAATTATAATATATCACTTTTGCCCGAAGCAGGCAACAGGCATCTTTCACAATTAAGCGTTCAAATTTTTTATCTGGTATATCATAGAAAATATGTGCAAAATACACAAAGAATTGACTGAAAAAAGGTGAAATTGCCCCAG
>CAJUDU010000091.1 GCA_910584935.1 uncultured Butyricicoccus sp.
TTGTCTGGCGTAAGCTCATTTGTGTTCATCGTTAATTTCGGGATAGGCTCTTATTTTCATGAACATCCCTTATCAGATTATCCGTGCCAAACGAAAAACTTTGCAAATCCGTGTTGATGCACATGGAGAAGTCATCATACGTGCGCCTATGCGAATGCCATGCAAAACAATCGAACATTTTGTGCAGCAAAATGCCGCATGGATTGAGAAAAATATTGCCGCACAAAAAGAACGCGATGCACGGCGTTATATTCCATCGGAAGCCGAAATGCAAGCCTGCAAAACGACTGCCGCACAAGTACTGCCCACATTAACAGAGGCATGGGCACAAAAAATGGGTGTTACCTATACAGACATAAAAATCACTTCCGCGGTACACCGCTGGGGAAGCTGTTCAGGACGAAACAGCATTTGTTATAGTTGGCGGGTGATGCTGCTGCCCGCACCACTGCGGGAATATATTGTTGTCCATGAGTTATGCCATATCCGGCAAAAAAACCATTCCGCCGCATTTTATGCGGAAATGGGCAAATGGCTGCCAGATTATGCCACACGGCGCAAAGCGCTGCGCGCATTTGAAACAGCTCACCCTCTTGGATAAAAAGACAGCAAGGGCGGAACCAAAACCGGTTCCGCCCTTGCCCTTTACAAAAAGAAAAGTGGTTATTAGGGTGTTTGCTATGATATTAATAATGACGGGATTCCCACAGGTGTTCTTCAATGCGCTTGCGGGCTTCCTGTACTGCCGGCTTGGTGGAAACTTCCGCAACACCAACGCGCCACCAGTTTTCATAACCAGCAGACATGGTCTTTGGCAGTACCTTCATGTCGATAAGGGTGGAAACTTTTTGTTTCTTTGCGTCTTCGATTGCAGCTTCCAACTCTTCGATGGTCTTTACGGTGTAAGTCTTGCAGCCATAAGCCGCGCCGATTGCCGCATAATCCACTTGAATAACCTTGCCCTTGTGTACGCCGTTGGTTACGCCGTCTTCCAGCATATTCTTTTCTGTGGTGATGGACGCGTTGCCATTTGCAACCTGAAGGTTGTTGATGCAGCCATAAGAAGCATTGTCAAACAGCATAACGTTAATCTTATGCCCCATCTGGATGGAGGTAATCAGTTCGGAATGCAGCATATCAAAGGAACCGTCACCACACATGGAGTAAACTTCCTGGTCTGGGCAGGCAATCTTTGCGCCGAGTGCGGAAGCAACTTCGTAACCCATGCAGGAATAACCATATTCCATATGGTAGGTGTTTTCCTTACGTGCGCGCCACAGACCCTGCATATCGCCTGGCAGGGAACCTGCTGCCGCACAAACAATCGCATTATCATCAATCAGGCGGTTAATGGTGCCCAGTACAGTGGTCTGGCACAGCTTGCAGCCGGTATCTTCAATGTATTTTTCAACCGCACAACGGTTATCGTCGTTGCATTCTGGGGTGAAGGAATCCTTATCGGTGTAAACAACACCATCCAGGCGAGCAACTTCATCATACCATTCTTTGCGCAGTGCTTTTACCTGCTCTGCATAAGCAGCATCAGTATGGTAGCCAATCTTCTTGAGTTCCGCAGAAATCGCGGTGAGCGCTTCGTTTGCGTCCGCAACAACTGGAGTAGCATCCATCTTGAGCGCCTGGAAATCAGACGGGTTGATGTTGACAAACTTTGCATCGGTACGGTACAGCCACTTGGAAGCTGTAGTAAAGTCGGTGTAACGGGTGCCAACGCCAATGACAACATCAGCTTCATGCGCCAGCTTGTTTGCAGCAATGCCGCCAGTGGTGCCCAAACCGCCAAGGTTCAGTTCATGATCCCATACGATTGCGGATTTGCCCGCCTGGGTTTCGCCAAACGCAATGCCAAAATCTTCGGCGAACTGTTTGAATACCTTGTGTGCTTCTGCATAACGCACGCCGCCGCCACAGATGAGGAGTGGCTTCTTTGCAGTTTTAATGACTTCAACAGCCTTGTCAACCGCATATTTGGTTGCTGGACGGCGTTCAATGCGCCATACGCGCTTCTGGAAGAAATCAACCGGATAACCATATGCTTCCGCCTGTACGTCCTGCGGCAGGGAAATAGCAACAGCGCCAGTATTTGCAGTATCGGTCAGCACACGCATTGCCGCAATCATATCCGTCATAACCTGTTCTGGGCGGTTGATGCGGCCCCAATACTTGGTGACTGCCTGGAACGCGTCATGTGCGGAAATGGAAAGGTTCTGCGGCTGTTCCATCTGCTGGAGCACCGGGTCAGGCTGACGGGAAGCATAGATATCACCTGGCAAAATCAGCACAGGGATATTATTTGCGGTTGCCGTTGCGGCAGCAGTAACCATGTTGCACGCGCCAGGGCCAACAGAAGAAGTGCAGGCAAAAATCTGTTTGCGGCGTTTCTGTTTTGCAAAACCAACAGCAGCAAGTGCCATGCCCTGTTCGTTTTTGCCCTGATAAACAACCATGTCTTTCAGTTCTTCTTCCATGCCGTTGCAAATGCCAACAACATTACCATGACCAGGCAGCATAAAGATGCCCTTGACAAACTTATGCTCTACTTCCTTACCATCCATGTCGATGTAGCTGACATACTGATTCTCCAGAAAACGGATAAGCGCTTGGCTCGCTGTCAGGCGAACAGTTTCCATATGCTTCATAAAGGGTGTCCTCCTCAAAAAATTTTCTTATTTCTTGGTGTATTCGCTCATTGGAACGCCATCTTCGCCATTCCAGAATTTCGCCTTGGGGTCAACCAGCCATTCATGTACCGGGTCATCAATGCGGGTTTTTTCCCATGGGTCGCCTGGCAGATGACGGATGCCCCAGATGCAGCAGGACGCATAACCTGGCGCCATAACAACAGGATGGATGCCTTTAGTGATGATAGAAAGACCGTGATGATGCAGTTCATGCACTTCACCATCTACCCAAGTTGCACCAAAGCCGCGTTCATCCTCCAGATGATAGAAATAGCATTCAGGCTGCGGATGGGAGTGCGGCGGGTAAGAAGTCCAAAGCCCTGGCAAGCCAATAATTTCACCGAGCACCATGTTGGAAAGCGGGTTGATTTCATAATCAAAGCTGGTGCGGACATCGCGCTTGATGCAGCCGCCGCATTCGCCGTTTGCACCGCGGTGCCAGGTATCGGTTTCTTCCGGCAAATACAGATGCGCGTCAAAATGCTTGTCGTTATAAGTCTTCTGCACATAAAATTCGCAGTGGCCATGCGCTGTGATGGTGCAGGACTGACCGGCAGCCAAATGCAGGCAGTATGTGGATTTGTCAAATGGGTTTGGACGGTCCATTTCTGCGGTTTTACCTTCATATTCCACTGTGGCTTTGCCCTTGAGCATAATCCAAGCCATTTCCTTCTCTTTCTCATTGAAGGAATAGGTATCGCCATCCTCCATGATGAGGACTGCAACATCCATCAGCGAACCTTCGCCATTGTTGACGTCGCAGCTGCAATACTCGGTATAACCGCGCTTACAGTCTTTTTCAATATACATACAAAAAAACCTCCTAAAATATTTTTAATATTCATGGATGCGTTTATAGGGTAACAAAACAAAGTGGATAATACGGATGAAAACCCTGAAAAAAACTTGATTTCCAGGCGGGTTTCATGTTGTATTCCTGCCTAGCTTCTGATATTATTATAACGGGTGAAGCGCAACCAGTCTTGCAATATATTCACCAATATTAACACGATTTTAAGATCATGCAGGAGGGGCTGCACATGGATGCGTCAAAACGCGAAAAAAAATCCCATGGAACGGCTGGTTTTCCCTTTCAGGTGTACCCAAAGGGGCCAAAAGATAATCTTTTTATTCCTTATCACTGGCATCCGGAACTAGAAATTATCACCGTAATTTCCGGTGAAGTGGGGATTACCATCGCAGAGAACCAGTACATTGGAC
The DNA here is from genome assembly GCA_910584935.1 of uncultured Butyricicoccus sp. Classification (GTDB taxonomy): domain Bacteria; phylum Bacillota; class Clostridia; order Oscillospirales; family Butyricicoccaceae; genus Butyricicoccus_B. The sequence goes on from CAJUDU010000091.1 coordinate 3,921, forward strand.
AAAAAGGCGATATATTTTTTGTAGATGTTGAACAACTGCATGAAATCCGGGGCGGCCCGGAAAATTTATTCCGCGCCTATGTTTTCCCGCTGGATTCCTTACAGTTTCAGCGCCGGGATTTGGCGCAAGGTGAATTACTCGCGCCGCTTGCGGCGCGGGAACTGCGTTTCCGCACAGAACTGCGTCAAGACCAGCCTGGCTGTGCAGGCATCCGCGAGGCGTTCGGGCTAATGGAACGCGCTTATGCCGCCAAAACAACCGGATATCAGCTGATGGTCAAAGCAGCGCTGCTGCAAATCATTGCGCACGCCGCTGCAAACGGCATTTTGGAACATGGCACAGCACGCCAGCCAGTTGACTACCGCGCACAAATGCTGAAAGATATTTTAGAATACCTAAACACCCATTTCACCGAACAAATCCGGCTGAATGATATTGCGGCAAAATTCGGCTTGTCGCCGCAATATTTTTGCACCTTTTTCAAGGATAATTTAGGCAAAACCATGATACAGCATATCAATTTTTTACGGGTGGAGTATGCGTCACATCAACTGCGTGAAACCGACCTGACCGTGATGGATATCGCGTTATCCTCCGGGTTTGACAACCTCAGCTATTTTATCAAACGTTTCCGGGAAGTATTCGGCTGCACCCCCTCCAACTACCGCAAAAACTTGAGCCGGATACCATAAAAAATGATCACAGCAGCAAATCAAAAAAAGACACCAGCATCACTGACACATATATTCCCCCATTCCCAAACCAAAGCTGCGCGCCAAGACCTTATTCCCCCTATTGCCCAGCCCCGGCTGGGCAATCTTTTTCCCTCCAGCGCTTTCACGTTTCACAGCAAACAGGGAAAAGCACAGCACCAGCGCAAAGGAGGGATGAGGAGAGTCCAGAGGGGGGAAGGGAAACTTCGGTTCCCTTCCTCCCTTTGGTGCCATCCGCACAGGTTACCCGCATAGGATGCGGATGCTGTGGGAACGGAAAAATTCTATGTAACGGTCTGGTGGGCGGCGGTCTGTCACAAACGCTGTCAAATCCCGCAGCTGGCAAAATGATATCACCGCTTCTTTGTCCAGCTTGGAGTTATCTGCCATCAAATATACCGATGACGCCCGGTGGGCTACCCCGCGCTTGATCTCAGCTTCCAAAAATGTCGTATTTGTCATACCGCTTTCCAGCGAAACGCCTGTCGCTGCCATAAACGCTTTGTTTATCGTCATGCCGCTGAGTGCTTCAAATGTCGATAACCCAACAAAAGAATCTGTCGGCGGGCTGTAAATCCCACCTGGGCAAATCAAACTTAAATTTTCATATTTTGATGCCTCTGCCATCGCGGCAAGCGAATGCGTGACAATCGTCAGTTTTTTACGCCCTGTCAGGTAACGCAGCATACACAGCGTTGTTGTGCCGGAATCAATGAAGATCGTATCGCCGTCATTGACTTCGCCAGCCGCCAGCCTGCCAATCATACTCTTATCCGCAGAGTTCATGCCAGAACGAATTGGCGCCGGCAAAATCGCACCCGATGATGATATCGCGGTAACACCACCATAAACTTTCGCAATATGCCCGCGCGCTTCCAGATCATTGAGATCCCGCCGGATGGTATTTTTAGAAACGCCAAACACTTCACACAGTTCATCAATCGAAACGGTTTCTTTTGCAATAACGTATTGTTCAATGGAATTTAATCGGCTGATTTTCATTTTCCTGCCTCCTCAAGGCTGCAAGGTTCGTTTTTGGGGGGACGGGCTGCCCTGCCGAAATGTAGCATCATTTCCAAGCCAGGGCGAACGCTGCCATGCTGTTTCACGGCAGCGCAAACAGCACAGGCAATGCACCAAAATGCCACACACTTATACCTAGTAGTTTTACCGGATGTTTACCCTGCTTTTATTTTAGCAGAACTGACCGAAAAATCAACCAACAAAAGCAGGTTTCCCAGCCCCTTTATCAAAAAAAAGAAACCGGGATTGGTCAGGTTTGGATAAGTTCCCCAAATATCTTGAAAAATTTTTGATAAAAATTCGGTGCATCCCATTGAAATCATTTGAAAAAAATGATAAGATGAAACAAGTAAATGAAAAAGGGGACTTTGTGCCCCCTAGTTTCATGAGATTTGCTGTTCTATGAAATTACGGAATAGGTAGGTGTATTCAATGCAGAAAGCAGAAAAAATGCAGGCGCTCCGCGTGTTTGCCGCTGAAATCAGGCTGGAAGCGCTGAAGACCATCGGCTCTTTGGGCTTTGGTCATGTCGGCGGCTCCATGTCTGTTGTAGAAGCGCTGGCAGTCCTGTACGGCGAGGTTATGAAGGTAGATCCTAAAAACCCACGCTGGGAAGACCGTGACTGGTGCGTTATGTCCAAAGGCCATGCTGGCCCGGCTATGTACGCAACCCTCGGCCTGAAAGGCTTCTATCCACTGGAACAGGCTTATACCCTCAACCAGCCGCACACCAATTTCCCATCCCATACCGACCGCACCAAAACCCCTGGCATTGACCTGACAACAGGTTCCCTTGGGCAGGGTATGTCCTCCGCAGTCGGCGCGGCGCTGGGCAACAAAATGGACGACCGCGGAAACCATGTATTTGTATTTATTGGTGACGGCGAAGCTGATGAAGGTCAGGTTTGGGAAGGCGCGCAGTTTGCCGCACACTACAAACTGGACAACCTTGTTTGCTTTGTTGACTCCAACAAGCGCCAGCTTGACGGCACCGTTGACGATGTCATGAGCCATGGCAAAGGCTTGGGTGCGAAATTTGACGCATTCGGCTGGAATGTCATCGACGTGGCAGACGGCAACGATGTGGAACAGGTCTATGACGCTGTTATGGCTGCTTATGACTGCAAAGGGCAGCCAACCTGCATCGTACTTAATACGGTAAAGGGCAAGGGCGCTACCTTTGCTGAGCCTTCCGGCGCACATTCCTCGCAGCCAACCAAGGAGCAGTGGGATGAAGCGATTGCAGCTGCCGAGGCTGAGTTTGCCAGAGTTAAGGCACAGTAAGGAGGGTATCGAACAATGAGCTTTACTTTGATTGGAAAACACGAGAAAGACTCCCGTGCGAACCGCGACGGCTATGTTGCCGCACTGCGCGAGCTGATGGCAGCAGACAGCAAAGTCTGCCACATCGACTGCGACTTATATAACTGCATCAATACCGCAAAGGTTGAAAAGGATTTCCCCAAGCAGACCTTTAACGCTGGTATTGCAGAAGCCAATGCTATGGGTATTGCCGCTGGTCTGACCGCTACCGGCCGCACTGTATTCATGCACTCCTTTGGCTGTTTCTCCTCCCGCCGCGCTTATGACCAGGCTTTCATGTCCTGTGCTTATGCAAAACTGCCTGTACACGTGCTCGGTTCTGACCCTGGCGTGTGCGCAGCTTACAACGGCGGCACCCATATGCCATTTGAAGATATGGCAATCTATATGGCAATTCCGGAAGCTGTCGTTATCGACCCGACCGACTATGCCATGATTTATGACCTGACCAAAAAACTCGCCGCTTCCGGCAAGTTCTCCTTTATGCGCATGATTCGTAAAGGTGTTGTCAAGGTTTATGACGACGGCGCTTCCTTTGAAATCGGCAAGGGCGTTACCTTGAAAGATGGCAAGGATGTTACCATTATCGCTTCCGGCATCATGGTTGATGAAGCGCTGAAAGCACAGGAAACCCTGGCTGCTGACGGCATCTCTGCTAAGGTTGTGGATATGTTCACCTGGAAGCCGCTCGATGAAGAACTGATTGTCGCTTCCGCCAAGGAAACTGGCGCTATCGTTACCGCTGAAAACCATCAGTTAAAATGCGGTTTGGGCGCTGCTGTTGCACAGGTTGTTGCAAAGAATGCACCTGTTCCGATGGAAATGGTCGGTGTTGAAGACCGTTTCGGCCAGGTTGGTTCTCAGGACTTCCTGCAGAAGGAATACGGCTTAACTGCTGACCATATCGTGGAAGCTGTTAAGAAAGCTGTTTCCCGCAAGTAAAACCAGAATACCGTATCTGCATAAAATAAAGATACATCAAAAAACCTTCTGCCGTAACCGGGCGATTTCCCCCGGCGGCAGAAGGTTTTTTTACCGCTTCTTGCAAGTAGCATCACTGCTTCTTTGTCTTTATCAGCTCTCCAATCATTGCGCCGCCGACTAAGCCTTGTTTGAAAAATAAATATTGCACAAATGATAAACAAGTGTAAAAT
>CAJUDU010000092.1 GCA_910584935.1 uncultured Butyricicoccus sp.
ATTTTCTTTGGTCAAGTCTTGTTTGGGGCTTGACTTTCTATTTGCAGGCTTTCGTAACTGCCATGAGCCTTTCCCTCTCTTTTGATTCCCTTTTTGAGAGTAGTTATAGATGATTTTTGAAGGGTTTACAACAAGTTTGCAATTACATTAAATTTTGCTCCTAATTCTATCCAAAGCTGCCTTTTCAAGGCGTGAAACTTGCGCCTGTGAAATGTGCAACTCCTCAAACGAAAGGATGTGATTTTGTCGCTTTGAATGGATATATGCCGCATGAAATACCTGTGCATCTGTAAGATAAATGGTAAGATTTATTTTTGTATTGGTTTCATCGGCATCCACAACAATATGGTCTACCAATACACGTGATAAATCCCTTGAAAATCCATGATTTTTTTTCCATTCTATTTCGATCATTTCTGTCAACTGTTCCATTCGCCGCGTTTCATCCCCCGCTGACTGCATACGATTCATAATTTCTATTTGACGCTGTGTCAGCTGTTCAAGCGCTGTATTATATTGTTCATTTCGCTGCCGAAATTCAGTATTAGAAAGTGCTCCATCCAGTGTTAATTCCAGTAATTTTTCTTTTTTGCTTTCTAATGCAGTAATTTCACATGCAATCTTGTTTAATTCTAGGCGGTGGTCTGTATGAGCTGTAAATTCTTTTAGGCTTCGAAGATATTCTTGTATTACAGCGGACTTGTTCTGCAAAATCTTTTCAAAAATACCTTCTAGAATAATATCCAGCTCATTGCTGTAAATTGTTGGGGAATTACAGCCTGCATTTTTCCCTTTCAATCGATATAAACGACAATTCCAGCATTCTACTTCACCACGTCGCTTGCTTTTATAGATATGGCGATGAAATGTTGTGCCATGGCGGGCACAAATGAGTTTGCCGCTGTATGCATAACGATTTTGACAGGATTGTGCGTGTTGTTTCATAGTGTTCCCACGACTGGTAAGCAAACGGTTTGCTTGTTCCCATATTTCTTCCGAAACAATTGCAGGTACTTTTTCATCTGCATGGACAATCCATTTGGATTCATCCAAACGATAAGTGCGCCCATCCCGATAATCGCGTGTCATATAGCGCCGTCCGGCATAGCAGCCTTTATATTTGGGGTTTCGGATAATGCCATATAATGTGGAATAGGAAAGAGGTTTGCCGGATTTCCCTTTAATTCCACGGCTGTCCAAATCGTTTGCAATTGCTCGCAAACCAAGCGTACCTGTAGTATACCGTTCAAATATTTCACGGACAACTGCAGCTTCGCACGCAATGATTTCCAACCTGCCATGGGTTTTATTATAGCCATATAAATTATTTTGCCCCAGCAGTATGCTGTTTTCCTGTGCACGCTTGAAACCAAAACGGGTACGTTCTGATAATTTGCGCACCTCATCTTGGGCAATAGAAGACATAATTGTCAGCCGTAGCTCGGCATCCTTGTCAAATGTGTTGATATTATCATTTTGAAAATACACGCCCACGCCATGGCGCAAGAGCTCACGTGTATACCGGATACTATCCAACGTATTGCGCGCAAAGCGGCTGATTTCTTTTGTGATAATCAAATCAAATGCGCCATTTTTCCCATCTGAAATCATCCGCTGGAATTGTTCCCGTTTTTCTGCCGAGGTACCTGTAATCCCTTCATCAATATAGCCACCCGCAAAACGCCAGTTAGTATTTGCGCGGATAAAAGCTTCATAATAACGTTTTTGGTTGTCCAAGCTGTTCAGTTGTTCATCTTTTTCCGTAGAAACACGTGCATAATAGGCAACAGAAAGCGGCATTTCAAAAATGCTGCGCCCGCTCGACAGCAAATCGTCCAGTTCATGAATATTCATATGTTTCTCCTTTGTGAAGTAAATTGTGCTGTACCTATGGTACTATGCAGCGTATGAAAAGTCAATTTTTTGCTTTGCAAATGGCGTATAAAATCATGTTCTTCGAGGGAAATACACCCATTTTTCAATAATTCATCATTGAGCGCTAACATTTGATGAATCAATGCTTTCTGTAAAACTGTTTCCATAGGGGAAATGCCTCCTTTTGAACAAAGTATGCCCAACAGAAGCATTGATAAGTCATTACATATAAGAAATGTGGAAACCAAAATCATAGATCGGTTTCCACACTTCTTGTGTTTTACTCTTCCGCACTGCTTTGTTCATTGCTGGAAGGCTTGCGGCGGCGTGTGCCGCCACGGCGCCGACGGCGCGGTTTATTCGGTTCGCTTTTTTCAGCAGCAGCTTGGGCTGGTTCGATTTCTTCTGCTATTTCTGGTTTTGTTGCTGGTGGGGGAGTCGCTGATTTTTCTGATTTTAACTCTTTGGGATCTGCATTTGACAGCGCGCTATGTCGTGCTCGACCACAGCGCAGTGTAGAACATTCTGAACAAGAGAATGTCTTTGGAGCATCTGGCATATCATCTAGCTGTACCTTGCAGGTGCCGCAAAGCATCTGCGTAGCAATAACAGTCCCACGACCCTCTGGCGTTTCTACAAGACTGTCAACCTTTGGCGTAACCTTTTGCATTTCATGATAGCCCTCGTGTTCGTATTTTAAGCAGCACATCAACCGCCCACAAGTGCCAGAAATTTTTGCTGGATTTAAGGAAAGGTTTTGATCCTTTGCCATATTAATTGATACTGGCTGGAAATCCTCCAGATAAGAAGCGCAACATAATTCACGTCCGCAAATTCCCAGTCCGCCAATCATTTTTGCTTCATCCCGCACACCAATCTGTCTGAGTTCAATACGGGTACGGAATACGGAAGCCAAATCTTTCACTAGCCCACGAAAATCCACACGTCCATCCGCCGTAAAATAGAATAAGATCTTGTTAAGGTCAAATGTACACTCTACAGAAACCAAATTCATTTCCAATCCATGCTCTGCGATCTTTTTCTTGCAGACTTCATATGCTTCACGTGCTTGCTGTTCATTGCCGCGGGCAACCTGCAAATCTGTTTCTGTAGCAATACGGATAACTTTTTTGAGTGGTTTAATGACTTCGCTGTCCTCAATATCCATATTGCCAAGCACACATTCACCGCACTCAATTCCACGGGCGGTTTCTACAATTACATGTTCACTGGGAGCAACTGCCATTCCCTGTGGATCAAAATAATACACCTTGCCCACTTTTTTAAAGCGGACGCCGATAATATTTGTCAATGGATTATCCTCCTATAAAAGCGCCGCATTTGAAAAGCGCTTTCTTTTCTATTCTGATAAGAAACATATTTGATATGCCCCTGCGCACAGCCCAGCACATTGTATTGCCATTGCCGCATTAATTTCTGTACGCCGCGATAGAATCCCAATAAAATCATAAAGTTTTAACAAACGGCTGCTGCTGACACGTGCGGCAAGCCGTGCCGTATCATCTTCTAACATAGGGAACATCCGCCCATCAAGTGCATGGGCACAGAATACAGCATCCCGCAAGATTGCTTGCAACAGCCCAAGCATTGACTGAAACGCTGCTTTAGACTGCTTTTCCATTGTCATTGTGGCAACCAGCATCTGATATTCATTTGCATCCGCTAAAGCATGGATAAATGGTGCAGCAAGTGGTAAAAATTCCGTTATATTTTGTTGTTTATCTGGTACAGGGGCAAGCTGATAGCGTGTGCAGCGGGAACGGATTGTTTCTAATATCCCACCAGGCTGTTCGCTGATTAGGATAAAAAATGCGTAACTGGGCGGCTCTTCGAGCACCTTTAGCAAAGCATTTTGTGCAGCGGCATTCAATTTATGCGCATGGCATAAGATAACGGCGCGGCGGCTGCCATCGTTAGGCAGGATATAAACTTTTTGCCGAAGTTCCCGTGCCAATGAAACAGGCAGGTCATCCTCACCTTGGTCAATGATATCCAAATCTGGATGCGCATTGTTTGCAATTTTACGGCAGGACTGGCATTCCCCGCAGGGGATGATACCAGTGCCCGTACACAGCAAAGACGCTGCAATCACATGGGCAAGTATCCTTTTTCCGCTGCCTGTTGGACCAGTCAGCAAGATAGATTGTGGAAAACGGCTGGATAATGCAGCCTGTAAGCTGTTTTTTACAGCCTTATTGCCTGGAATCATATCAAAACTATACATTAAATTTTCCGTTCTCATTTATTATAAATACAATTTTGGCGATAGCAAGAAACATTATAAAGCTACTGCAACTTCGCTGTCAGTATTATAGCATTGTTCTGTTAAAAATTCAATGTGTTCTGCTGTGATTTCCTCGCCAGGCCAAAGCAATGGCACACCCGGGGGATAAGGGACTACCGGACGGGCACAGATATGTTGTACTGCCTGTGCAAGTGGGACATTCACCGCAGGGGAAAACAACGCATGGCGTACAGAGTGTATTTGTACAGGCATTGGTGGCACGGAAAAGACAGGAGGAGCATATGGTGGTGCTGGCATACAAGCATCCAAAGCCTTTTCCAAGCGGGATAGGTTGCCTGACAAATCCGCTGGCGTCACAATAAAAACAACATGATAACGGTCTGACATTTCACTGGCAATCTGATAATCAGTATATAACGTATCTGCAAGCTGATGTCCATTGGCACAGGCAATGGTAAAACGCAGCGGGTCAAGCCTAGCGTCTGCTTCTGATAATGCATGGAAGCCATGTTCACCAGTGTACTTGCAGCGCAAGTGAGCAACAGCATGAACTGTTTCCATATAGCTGTCAGACTGCAAGTGGGCACGTGCCAAATCCAGCGTTGCCATAATCGGGTATGATGGGCTGGATGTGCCGCACATTGCTTCAAAATGCCGCATTTTTGCGGCATCAATCCCAGGCCCAAGCAGCAGATAAGCTGCTTGACCAAGCGCAGGCAGGGTTTTATGCGCACTTAGTACAGCAGCATCTGCCCCTAATGCAACAGGGTTTTTCATGCCGCAGGCATCCAAATGCGCGCCATGCGCTGCATCAACCAGCAGTTTTTTCCCATAACGATGACATAGTTCAGCGAAATCTTCGATAGGCTGCATAACACCATAATAATTCGGGGAAACAATGAGCAGGGCACGGGCATCCGGATGGGCTAGGAGTGCCTGTTCAGCTGCGGCAATGTTGATAACACCGCTGCACCCAGAACAATCCAGCATATCTGGCAATATGAAAGAGGGCTGTAAATCAAACAGCGCACAGGCATACATTGCACTTTTATGACAATTTCGGTCAAGCAGTATTTTACCACCATCACCACATACTGCACCTAGCATTGCCTTTATCCCTTGTGAAGACCCACCAGTTAGGAAATGGCAATCTGATGCTTTGAAATATGCTGCCGCAGTTTGTTCCGCAAGGCGGATATTGCCTTCGGATTCATATAAATTTCCAGTTTCATAGGTTTCTGTATAATCAATCGCAAAAACTGTGGCAAAATCCTGAAATATGGACTGTCCTTTATGCCCAGGCATATGGAACCGTGCAATATCCTTATTTGCTAACAGGCGCAAAGCCTGATATAGTGGGGCATCCATTTAGGGTTCATGTCATCCTCTCTTGGGAAATCGTATAGTTCCTTCACACAAAAGCGTATTTTTTTATTTCCAATTCGACCATTCAATTTGAAGGTTTTGTATTTTAATTTCCATTTTTATTGCCGTGATTCTTATCCGAAAATACCATGCAGCCTCTAAAAATACTCGTATCTTGCTTTCTTTGAATAACAAAGTATTCTTGCATTCATGCTTAGATTCTCACCGGACTGCATGAAAGTCATATGCCAGTATATTCGCTTTGCTAACCATAACATCCGTATAAATTTCTGCCCATAGTTCCTGTCTATAGGAGTAGGGTAGGGAAGTAGGGGCTTCCATGCCGGGCTTCAGTTAAATATGGGGATTCTGCTTTATTCCCCCGTTTGTTTCGCAAAATGATGAGGAATGGATTTTTGCGAACCTGCATGAACGATCTATAAAAATTCATCCTTTTGCCTGTAATCCTGTGAATCGCATCAAAAGCATAATCATTTGTGACGCACTATTACGAAGGTAAGTGCATTCTTAGGCAGGGGAGCCGCTGCATATTTTCTCCTGAACCTGTGTCCCCAAGTGTGTTCTGTATGATAGAGTCAACCAATGAATGATCCCCTTTTGCTCGTTGATACTCTGGGTGTCCATCCACTCTTTTTTGCCCGTTCCACCATCCGCACTGCCTTCGCAGAAATCTAAGAAGCTGTACCAATAGATAAAAAGGTGTTATAATATAGGCGTGATACAGAAAAATGAGAGATGCAGATATGCGAGCGATTTAAGCGATAGCCAATGGGCGATCATCCAGCCGTTGTTCCCGCCGGCAGGAAACAGGAGCAAATGGGAAAAACGTGAACTGGTAGATGAAGTGTTATATTTTGTGGACAAGGGCTGCAAATGGAGAAATCTGCCCCATGACTTTCCACCATACACCACAGTAGCTAATTTTTATTACGCCGCAATCCGAAGCGGGCTTTGGGAGAAGATCCGTGCGGCGCTGGTGGACCGGGTGCGGACAGAAACAGGGCGAAACGCAAGCCCCAGCTACGCAATTATTGACTCGCAAAGCGTAAAGACTACCTCTGCCGCGGAAAAACGGGGAATAAAGGGCGCAAACGGCACATCGTAGTGGACACAATGGGAAGTCTGCTGTCGGTGGTGGTGCATGTAGCCAACATACATGATACAAAGGCGGGCATTTTGGTTGCGCGATATGCTTTCGAGAAATACCAATCCATTCAGCGATTTTGCGCTGACGCGGGATACCGCAAGACATTTGAGCAGGATGTTTCCAGCGAACTGGGTCTTGGCGTTGACATTTCTGCACGCATCAAGCCTGGATGGGAGGTTCTGCCCAAGCGGTGGATTGTTGAGCGCTCTCTGGTCTGGCTCAACAACTCTCGCCGTCTATCCAAAGACTACGAGATATCTGTTCGTTCCGCTCAGGCTATTTGTACCATCGCCGCTTTTCATACTTTACTGAAACGATTTTGACCTATTGGTACAGCTTCTAAATGCAGCGTCATCCTCTTCGCTAAACCAAAAACCTTCTTGCCTTCTTTAATGAAAAAAGACCCACGGCAGTCTTTCATAACTGTCATGAGCCTTTCCCTCTCGCTCTCCTTCACTCTTTTGATTCCCTTTTTGAGAGAAGTTATAGAGGATTTTTGAAGGGTTTACATGGTGATTAAGGCAATTACATTGTCATAAATTATACCATGGATAAGAAGATATTGCAACTCAAAAAAAACTGAACGATATGATAATTGCCGCTTACTGCAAATCACTGCCTATGAAATTTTTGATAATATTTATTATATGCAAACTGTGTAAAGCAGGCTATTTTATGTTATAATAAAAGCAGCTTTAATTCAAGAGGTGATGGGCAATATGAGAAAAAGCACAATTATCCGCAAAATACAGGAAGCTACTGTGGAATTGGGCAGAGTGCCAAGGAAAAAGGAATTTTCCTATGCAGCACAGGCAGTAGAAGCATTTGGGTCATGGAATGAGGCATTGACTGCGGCTGGTTATCCACATCATCCTAAAGTGACAGCAGAAACCTTAAAGCAAAAGCTGGATGAACGGGTTGGGGAGCTGGGACGGATTCCAAAGGCGCAGGAATTTCAGCCACATTATCAGGTAGCACTAAAGCGATATGGCTCATGGAAAAATGCTTTGAAGGCGCTGGGGTATGGTGGATTTACGCCAGAAGAACAACTCAAACAAGAGGTTTTTGCATTTTACGAAAAACATAAACGCACACCAAAACGGGGAGAGTTGGAGCATGGCAACGCCATAGCGAAATGTTTTGGCGGCGGCAGTTTTAATCGGGC
>CAJUDU010000093.1 GCA_910584935.1 uncultured Butyricicoccus sp.
TATTTATATTATATCACATTTTTGCGGATTTCGCATTATGCGGTATTGCCCTAACCCTGTAATCTTTTTTGCCTGCTTGTTCAGCGTTACCATAAAGAAATACATAATCGCCGACATTCCGCCACAAATAAAACCGATTGTATTGATACCACTCATTGCGGACTGCCCATTCACAAGCACAATGCCCACTATAACAACAAGGAAACCGATTATTTTGGGGACAGTAAGTTTTTCCTTGAAAATTAACGGAGATAAAATCATCACAATCACTGGGCCACAATAATAAAGGAGAGAGGAAATTCCAACGCCTATCTGATGGTATGCTTCATACAGGAGCATCCAGCTTGTACCCATTGCAATGCCTGACAGCGTTATGAAAAGATAATCCTTTTTATCACTTGTAATATGAAATTTCCCCTTTTTAAGCAGATATATTACAACCAATAACGCGCTGCCAATCAGTGTGCGCAGAAAAACAATCTCGTAGCTGTTCATTGCAATACGGCTTGCAACAATGCCATTTAGTCCAAAATAGCAATAGTGCTGACAGATATTTCAGTAATGCTTTCTTGTCCATTTTCCTTTTCACCCTCCCCCGTAGTTTATTGCGTTAATTATATCATAGGATGATTGCCGCATCAATCTGATTTTGCAGCATACAGCGGAATGATACCATTTCCATGAAAAAGAACGAAGGTTTTTTCCTGTTCCGCATTCCGTATTTTTATGTTATAATAATGGCAATGCCCTGCAAAACCGGTAAATAAACAAAACCCGCTTGCCCACGGCTTTTATGAACACATGGGTTTTTCGGTATATGCACATACAGACCTTGATGAACAGGACAACCCTTATCCGCTTTTATATCTGCGCCGATAGATGCACCATTTTATCAAACAATTTGACCTTTTTCATTCTAATTGTGGAGGACTTTTTTTATGGGCGATATTTTACAACACCTGAAAGCACGCCATGAGCATGGCAAATACCATCAGCTGCATGGCTTACAAATCCTATCCCTTTCCGATGGTTATGCCGAAGTATTTATGCCCCCCAGCCCCAATATCCTAAATCCCCTTGGCAATGTTCATGGCGGTGCAATCTATACGCTGTGCGATGTTGCCGCTGGGACTGCTGCCGCCTCCCGCGGGCGAGTCGGCGTTACCCTCAGCAGCAGTATGTCATATCTGCGCCCTGGGCACCGTGAGGAAGGTCTGCTTGCCAAAACACAGGAACTCAAAAATGGGCGCACAACCGCTGTATACAGCGTTGATGTGTATCAGGGCAGCCGTTTGATTGCCAATGGACAATTTACCATGTATTTCACCGGTGAAACCTTGGAAGTGCAATGAAAACTTTACCCAATATTTTGTGCCGCTGGTTCACCGAAAATAAACGGGATTTGCCTTGGCGGCAGGATAAAAACCCCTATCATATTTGGCTAAGCGAAATCATGCTTCAGCAAACCCGTGTGGAAGCGGTTATCCCCTATTATGAACGTTTTCTTGCCGCCTGTCCGACGGTACATGACCTCGCCGCCCTGGAGGAGCAAAAACTGCTGAAGCTGTGGGAAGGACTTGGTTATTACAGCCGTGCCCGCAACCTGCAAAAAGCTGCCTGTATCCTTTGCGAACAATATGGGGGCATTTTCCCAGCGGATTTCCATGCGCTGCACAGCCTGCCTGGCATCGGTGATTATACGGCTGGCGCAATCGGTTCGATTGCGTTTGACTTGCCTGTCCCGGCTGTGGATGGCAATGTGTTACGGGTGATGGCACGCCTGTCCGGCGACAGCCGCCCCATTGATGACCCAAAGGTCAAAAAAGATATTACTATGCAGGTTCAGCAGCTGTTGCCCGCCGGGCAAAGCGGCGATTTTAACCAGGCGCTGATGGAACTTGGCGCCACGGTCTGCCTGCCGCATGGCGCGCCAAAATGCCAAAGCTGTCCTGCTGCCAGCCTTTGCACCGCATTCCAGCAAGGGACTGCCTTATCCCTGCCAGCCCGCACCCCAAAAAAACCGCGGAAAATACAGCAGCGCACCATTCTCTTGCTGCACTGTCAGGGGAAAATTGCTGTGCGCCGCCGCCCTGCCAAGGGGCTGCTTGCTGGGCTATGGGAATTGCCCGCATACGAGGGCGTACTGTCCCCAGACGCCCTCCGGCAGGCACTTGCACAAGATGGCTTTTCCGTCCGGGAGATTTTGTCCCTGCGTCCCGCAAAGCATATCTTCACCCATATTGAATGGCATATGGCGGGTTATGATATCGCACTAAATGCCTGTCCGGATGGGTTTACTTGGGCAACGCCCCATGAACTTCGCGGCGCATACGCATTACCCTCAGCATTCCGCCCATTTTTACAGACATTGGAGGACAATCCGGATGGATTATGAAACAGTATACCATACCTTTGGCCCTTTATATGATGAAAATTCTGAAGTGCTAATCCTTGGGTCTATCCCCAGCCCCAAATCCCGTGAAGTAAACTTTTTTTATGGGCACCCGCAAAACCGGTTTTGGCGGGTGCTTGCTGCCGTTCTGCATGAGCCTGTGCCAGAAACCATTCCCGCAAAGCGGGAAATGGTGCTGCGCCACCATATTGCCATGTGGGATACCCTGGCTTCCTGTGAAATCCGCGGCGCTTCCGATGCCGCAATCCGCAACCCTGTGCCCAATGATATCGCTTCCTTGCTGCCAAAAACCAAAATTCATGTGGTGTTTTGCACAGGCGCAACCTCCCACAAGCTATATACCAAGCTATGCCAGCCCAAAACCGGCATTGCCGCTGTCAAGCTGCCTTCTACCAGCCCCGCAAATGCTGCCTGGACGCTGGAGCGGCTGACTGATGCTTATCAAGTGATTGCAAACGCCCTAGCGGTTTGACTTTTTCTCTTCTTGTCTTTTTATCCGCCTGGGCGCATATGATAGGATATCTTTCTTATCAAATGGAGGCATATCCTTATGGGCTTTTGGGAAATTTTTTTGATTGCTGTCGGGCTTTCTATGGATGCGTTTGCTGTATCGGTCAGCAAAGGGCTGGCTGCCCCAAAACATCAGCGAAAAGGCGCATTGCTTTGCGGGCTTTGGTTTGGCGCCTTCCAAATGCTGATGCCTTTGGCGGGCTGTTTCCTTGGCACACATTTCACAGAATACATCTTGCCCGTTGACCATTGGGTTGCTTTTGCGCTGCTTGCCTGCATTGGCGGGAATATGTGCTGGGATGCCTTTGGCGGGACGACTGAACACACAGACAGTTCTTATGCCCCTTCGCGGATGTTCCCGCTTGCGGTTGCAACTGCGATTGACGCGTTGGCTATCGGTGTGACACTTGCCGTTTTTGATACAGATATCATCGCGGCAGTTTTGCAAATTGGTATCACCACATTTTTGTTCTCTATGGCTGGTGTGCGAATCGGCGCCCTGTTTGGGGAAAAATATGCTTCCCGTGCGCAAATTGCTGGCGGACTGCTGCTGGTCTGCATGGGACTGCATATTTTAAGCGAACATTTGGACATATTCCCTGCATTATACTGATAATCCTGCCGATAAATTTGTATCATCTGCTGAAACAGCTTGAAATGCCGCGAAAAAAAGTGTAAAATGTAAACAGATTCTTAACAAGTTCCGTCATGGACGGGGGAAAAGGAGAAATTACAATTATGAGCGGTACATTTTGGGCGGTTTTGCCACCCGTCATTGCAATCGCACTGGCTTTGCTGACCAAAGAAGTCTATTCTTCCTTGTTTATCGGCATTTTTGTCGGCGCACTGATGTTTACAGGGCTTAACCCACTGCACGCAGCCGAAACGACATTTGGCATTATGAGTGAAAAAGTTTCCGGCAATATGAATATTGTCTTATTTCTTGTCATGCTTGGCATTTTGGTTTCACTTATCACCAAATCGGGCGCGTCCCGCGCCTATGGCGAATGGGCTGCACGCCGTATCAGTTCCCGCCGGGGCGCTGCGTTTGCAACCTCTGCACTGGGCGCGCTGATTTTTGTAGATGACTATTTCAACTGTTTGACGGTTGGCACAGTTATGCGCCCTATTACAGACCGCCAAAAAATTACCCGCGCAAAACTTGCCTATATCATTGATGCCACTGCCGCACCGGTATGTATCATTGCACCGATTTCTTCCTGGGCAGCCGCAGTTTCCTCCTCGCTGCCAGAAGATACCCATGTCAATGGGTTTTCACTGTTTTTACAGACAATCCCATTTAACTTTTACGCGCTGCTTACCCTTGCATTCCTCATCTGGGTATCTGCGACAAATATCGACTTCTTTGCAATGGGCAAATATAATGATACCATCCAAAAAAACGGCAAAGTCGATTCTACGGGTGAAGAATCCACCGTCATTGTCGGTTCTGGCCAAGTGAAAGACCTTTTGATCCCAATTTTGTTCCTGATCGCCACTTGTATCCTTGCCATGTATTATAATGGCGGCGGCTTTGAAGGCGCAGGGCTGATTGACGCATTTGCAAACTGCACCGCCGCAGATGCTTTGGTGCTCGGCTCTTTTGCAACTCTTGTTTTTACTTTTATTATGTATGTCCCCCGCGGCATTTTAACCTTTGGGCAGTTTTGTGAATCCTTTACCGAAGGATTTAAGGCAATGGTTCCTGCTATCTTTATTTTGACTTTTGCCTGGACGCTTTCTGGTATCTGCTCGGAAGATTTCCTGAATCTGCGCGGTTTTGTCGCTTCTTATATCACCGCTGACGCTGCAATTGGGATGTTTATGCCCGCAATTTTCTTTATTACAGCGCTTGGCATTGCGTTTGCAACCGGCACATCCTGGGGCACCTTTGGTATTTTAATTCCGGTTGCGTTTTCGATTTTCCCGGAGGCTTCCAGCCTAAATATGCTGACCATTACCATATCCGCCTGCCTTGCCGGCGCGGTTTGCGGCGACCATATCTCACCAATTTCTGATACAACAATTTTGGCATCTGCTGGGGCGCAATGCAACCATATCGACCATGTATCCACCCAAATCCCATATGCGATGACGGTTGCAGGGTTTTCCCTTGCGGGTTACCTTGCCGCTGGCGTCACAGGAAACGGCTGGATCGGGTTAGGCTTTGGCGCTGTGCTGCTGGCTGTGTTCGCGGTTGTGATGACTGGCAAATGTAAAAAACAGCAATCGTAAATTTCACATCATCCATATGAAATATGCTTCCTGCTTTGCTACGGGGAGCATTTTTTTGCGAGGATTATTTTCACATCTCCGCATGGGTGTTATGGCTGCTATCCGTATATGATTACAAAATTTATATCAATTTATCTGGCTTTTTTGCATCATCCACGGTATACTGTTCATATACTGCGGAAACGGAGGCATATTGTCATGGTAAAAAAAAGAATGCGTATTTTATTCCTATTGTTTGTGTCTGCCGCTTGTGTTGGCGCCGCCGCTTTGCATGGCGCCAGCCCTGTTATTTTGGAAAATGAAAAAGACATGGATCATATCCTGATTTCTGATGCACAAGTCCCGCTGGCAAATGCCCCCGGCACAAGCGTGGACTGGGAAAACACATTGACCGAAGCCCAACTTACAGAAGTGCAAGAAGTGTTACAGCTTGTCAATGAAGCACGTGCGGACGCAGGGGTTTCCCCTTTGGCATTAGACCCGATGCTTTGCAAAGCCGCGCAAGTCCGTGCCACGGAATGTATCACGACATTCAGCCATACCCGTCCAGATGGCACTGCTTACAGCACTGCGTTATCTGAACAGGGCGTAAGCGCCAGTTACATCGGTGAAAATGTAGCAACCGGATATCAAAACGCACAAGCTGTGGTATCTGGCTGGATAAACTCTGAGGGGCACCGGGCAAATATCCTGAACGGCAATTATAAGCATAT
The DNA here is from genome assembly GCA_910584935.1 of uncultured Butyricicoccus sp. Taxonomy (GTDB): domain Bacteria; phylum Bacillota; class Clostridia; order Oscillospirales; family Butyricicoccaceae; genus Butyricicoccus_B. The sequence goes on from CAJUDU010000093.1 coordinate 5,872, forward strand.
TGGCATTGGGATGGCAGAAAATGCAGGAACTATTTACCGCGGCTATTCCTGGAGTCAACTGTTTACCGATTAAGTTTAGAGGATTGATAAAACGGATACTGACACGCTTTTGTGGTCCTCCATACATGGAGAACACGCGGCTGGTATGTATATGTTTCCATGTCAATAGCTGCAAAGGCTTCTGCGCCCTCTCTCGGCTCGTCCAGGACCTTTACCTCTTTCATGCTGTCAACACGATGGGGAATGATTTTCTTCTTTTTACCATCATAGGGCAGCAGATAATAATTGTCTTCGTTAAGCGGCAGTTTGTAGGGACTGACTATGTAGGCGGCTCTCTTGCGGCGTTCCACTTGGGTATTTTGTCTTGAATTGTGTATTTCAAATATTTGAAGCTGGTTTTCTGCGGGGACTTGGGCTTGCCTTTCTCCCTGGCAGGCATATCCTGTTGTATTTTGCCGATGGTGGTCTTTACCCTATCACATAAAAAAACCTCCCGCTGTAATTCCTTGACCTGATATGTGCTGCAAAATTCGGCTATTGTGGAGACAAGCTCTTTTGCCTTGGGCACGGAGATAAACTTTGCTGCGTGAACATATTCCGCCAGTAGACGTAAATCGTCAAATTTAAATTGCCGGGATAGCAAGCAATATTTTCCGCACCGACCTCTCGCTGGCCCCGCCGTCTGCGACTCTGCGCCCTGTCGGTCAGGCCAGCGGCATTGTCCCATTCTTCCTACTCATAGATGAAATGCCGCGCATTACAAAACAGGTCAACCTTGTTTGTGCCGTCCAGCGTCACGACCCCCGTGTGGCAGATGTAGCTTGGAGCGTTGCAGCTTGCCAACAGATTGATACTGTCAAAGAGCGGCGCGGCGGTTTCCTTGTTCATGCCGTAGTACATATGCCAGCCTCCGCCCTGTGACCGTGTAACTTTGTTGGCAAGGTTTTTCGCGCTCTGGAAAAAGCCGCTGTTTTCGTCGAAGCGGTCGAAGTCGATAACGAAAATATGCAAATCGCCGAACATCGCATTGTCAAGGTACAAGCTGACGCGCAGACTTTCGTCACCCCGAACGCGCTTGCTGCCGTTCAGATACCGTTCAAGGATATTCTTTGCCCGGTCATAGGACAACGCATAGTAACGGCTCAAAGCGCCGCCCTTGCCGCCCCACAGCTTTGCGGGATAGCCGTCGCTGTCGATGAACGCAGGCACTTTGATGATTGCGCCGTTGTCGCGCTTGGATTTGGCACCCAGCGTGAAACAGTTGTTGTAGCTGGGAACGGTCGTCTGATTGTTGTTGGTGCTGTTCTTGATAATTGGGCTCATAATAAAGCCCTCCTTTTTATTTTATTGAAAGCGGCTTGGGAAGTCTTGTTCCCTCCCTCACTTTCTAAATATATTATACATCAAAAACTTTTTACCCGCAAAGGAACGCAATAACGAGAAAATTCCTTGATAATCTGAACAATTCGAGCAAGTTTTGCGGCAGGCACCAAACCTTGAAAATACACGTTCAAGGAAAATTGCACACTCATAATTTTTCGCGTGGAGCGGGAGTACAGGAAAGCGACAAGCCCCCGACAGCCGCAAGGCCACCGGGGGGAGGGTTTCGGGATTTTACATTTCTGCGTTTCAATGCTGGCTTTTTCCGGGGATTTTCCCGACCACTGATAAATCACGGGGAACGCGGACGTTCACGGCGGAAACGGGAGAAATCCACCCGAAAACGGCGGCACACTTGCAAAATCCAGTGAATTTCACTTGAAATCAATAGAAATCTGGGCGTTACGCGCTGAAATACTGCAAAATCGAGCGGGAACGCGGTGAAATCAAGTGAAATTCAGCCGTTTTCACCCGGCGCGGCTCTGTTTTCTCTGTGTATCACCTGATTTTCGGCGGGAAACAAAAAATTTTGAGAAATTTTGCAAAAA
>CAJUDU010000094.1 GCA_910584935.1 uncultured Butyricicoccus sp.
CCGGAATTGAAAGCCGGACTAGAACACTACTGGCTACAGAAAGTTGATGAAGCCTACAAGCTGCTCCAACATATCATAGATGACGCAAGCGGCTATCTTACAAAATAAAAAAATACCGCTCTGAATACTGAGTCCAGAAGCGGCAATAAAAAATACTTTTCACTTATAAAATACCCGTTTGGAGGCGGGATGTCAAGTATGAAAACGATAAAACTGATGAATTTGTCCATCATGGACTTCAAAGGCATCCATACATTGGATATCCCCTTTGACGGCAGCAATGCCATGATTTACGGCAAAAACGGCAAAGGTAAGACTTCCGTTTTTGATGCCCTATGCTGGCTGCTGACTGGTAAAGATGCCCGTGGCAATCAACCCGAAAGCGAAAACTTCTATATCAAGCCGCGCGATGTCCATGGTCAGGCGTTGTCCGGCGTAATGCCAACGGTTACCGGTACATTTGATGTGGACGGCGATACCATCACATTCCGCAAGATTTACAAAGGAAAATGGGAAAAGCCCCGCGGCGCTGCGAAAGCAAAATTCAGCGGCAATACCACTGAACATTATATTGATGATATCCCGCAGAAGGAAAGTGAATATAAGCGTATTGTCGGCGAAATCATCCTGGAAAATGTACTCCGGCTCCTTGTCGATGTGCATCGCTTCCCAGAATCCCTCAAATGGCAAGACCGTCGCAAGCTGCTTTTTGAGTTATGCAGCGTACAGGATGACAAAACCATTATGGCAAAGGATGCGCGGTTCGCGCCGCTATCCGAATCACTTGGGCGCTGGTCGGTCGATGAGTACAAACAAAGTCTGAAAACCAGTCGCCGCAAGGTCAATGATGCACTGGAAAAACTGCCTGTCCGGATTGATGAAGTAGAGAAATCTGTTTCTGCCTTGCGCGGTATGGACTTTGCCGCATTACATACACAGGCAGATCAGCTAACTGCCCGGAAAAGCACATTGGAAGCGGAATTATACGATATCACCCATGATACTGCATTAATGGGTGCAAAAAATGCCTTTGCCACTTTGCAGAACCGGCTAACCGCCCTGGAGAATGAAAACACTGCCCATCGGCGCAGCCAGCAAGTCCCCGTCACTGATCCACGCAAGGAAATCCAGCGTGAACTGGATACTGCCCGCCGGGAATTGGAGCGGGAACAATCTGCATTCAGTGCAGCGAAAACGCAAATCCAAATGGCAGAAATGCGGCTGGAGGATTACCGCAAGCAGTGGAAAACCATACAAGGCAAAAAGTACGATGGCAAAGACATCTGCCCAACCTGTGGGCAAAAACTCCCGGCTGATAAAATCCAGGCTGCAAAAGCAGAATTTGAGCGGGATAAAAAGGCACGTCAAGACCGCCTGTTGGCAGACAGCGATATCATAAAGTCTGGCATTGCAGACCAGCAAAAACTTGCCGATACAGCCGAAGCCAAAGCCGCCCAGTGGGAACAGGAAATCCTGCAGCTTGAAAAACATCTTGCCGAAGCTGTTGTACCGGAAGCCCCTGTCATTGAGGATTTGCCAGACTATGCCCGACAGCGGGAAGAACTGCAAACCAGTATTCAGCAAGCAGATGAAAAATGCCGCGAACTTACGGAAAACAGCAACGCGCAGGCGCAGAAAATCAAGGCGGATATTGTATCATTGGAAACCCAATTATCCAGCCTGCGCGCCGAAATTGCCAAAGAATCAAACATTGCGGCGGCGGAAAATCGCATCCAGGAATTACAGGCGGAACGTCATACGCAAGTCGCAGAAATGGACAAGCTGGACGCACTGCTTGCATTATGTGAGGATTTCACACGCTATAAGGTACAGTCCATAACCGATGCAATTAACAGCCATTTTAAGCGTGTGCGCTTTCGGCTGTTCCGCGAGCAAATCAACGGCGGGTTGGATGATTGCTGTGATGTGATGATGGATGGTAAACCTTATGGCAGCTTGTCTGACGGCGAAAAAGTCAAGGCAGGTATGGATATCATCAGCACATTAAGCAGGTTTTATGGTGTCAAAATGCCGCTGTTTATCGACCGAGCGGAAAGTGTTACCGATATGCCGCAGGCAGATATGCAGATGATCCAGCTTGTTGTCCGAGAAAATCGGAAATTGGAGGTTGAAGTAAAATGACATTGGGTGATATTATGAATCCCGCCACACCACTGCTTGATGCAAAAACATACTTGGCGGTGATTGTTGGTGCATATGAGATTGGGACGCATTATAGCGACGAATACAAAACCACAACAAATAAGATGGTTTTCCAGTTCGATATTCCAAGCGTAAAAGATGCAAGCGGAAACCCTGTTCAGCTTTCTAAGTGGCTGAATGCTGGACGCAAAAAGGGATGCAAATTCATTGAATTTTTTAACAGCTTGGACGACAAAAACTATACTGAAGCTGAGATAAGAGCCATTAACCCTGAACGTTATTTAGGGCGCGCTTGTCAGATACGGGTGACGATAAATGCAGAAAAGCAGAAAAATTATGTCGAAAGCGTCATGTCGCTTCCGGATGGAGTCCCAGCACCGCAAACCAGCACAAAACACTGTTTTTATTCTGTTCAGGATAGCGGTTTTTCTGGTGCTAAATGGGATGCTCTTCCGGGTTGGGTGAAAAGTGAATGTGAAAAATCAGAGCAATATCGGAAAAATCCACCCGCCCAGCCGCTTGAAATGCCGGAAGATGAAGCGCCACCAGAACCACCGCAAACACCAGAACCAGATGAGGAGGATTGCCCGATATGACATTTCGCAGTTTTGCAAGTTCCTCTAAAGGCAACGCCTACATGGTCAGTGATGGCGACACGACAATCCTGCTGGAATGCGGTTTAACTCTACCGAAACTCAAAAAAGCAATCGGTTTTACGCTTAGTCAGTGTGCCGCCTGTTTTGTCACTCATGAACACAAAGACCACAGTCACGCGGCGGCGCAGCTGATCAAATTGGGCATTCCAGTTTATATGTCAGAAGGCACCGCACGAGCGCTGGAACTGCCGGAAGCAGAAATCTTGGATCCTGGTGAAACTGTGCAGGTTGGCTGGCTTCGGATTATGCCATTTCGGGTTTGGCACGATGCTGCACAGCCTGTTGGATATCTGATTGATGATGTTCGCACGGGTGAACGGTTATTATTCGCCGCAGATACCCGCAACCTGGATTACGCACCCAAACGATTAACCCATATTGCTATAGAATGCAATTATGAAGAAGCGGTTTTAAGTCGGTCACAACGGATGCCGGACAGACTGAAAGAACGAATTCGGCACACCCACATGGAAGTCGGCGACTGCATCAAATATCTGCACAAGTTGGATTTGAGCAAATGCCTGACCGTTTGGTTGCTGCATTTGTCGGCAGGCAATTCCAATGAAGAAAGCTGGATGCGGCGGTTTTTTCGGGAGTTTCCGGGGCTGGATATCCGCATTTGTCCGGAATAAATGGGAGGGATTTTTACGATGAACACAGGTGAAGTCAAGGAAATCAACGTCCTTGAAATGATGGATGGCGCAATTCAGGAACGCATTGATTATGAGCTTGCAAAGATTATGAAAAACTGCAAAGACCTGAACGCTGACCATAAGAAAGCGCGGACACTTACCATTGAATTGTCATTCACACCAACAGAAGCACGGGACAGCTTATCTGTCAAAATTGGTGTGAAAAGCAAGATTGTATCTGTCAAAGCGCTGGGCAGCACACTTTTGCTTGGCGGCACAGAGGATGAACCAATTGTGATGGAATATGTGCCTGGGGTGCCCGGACAGTGTACATTTTCAGGCACAGAACAGGAAGAACCCAAAATTATCAGCCTTGCGCGGGCGTAACAGGAGGAAAGTACAATGTTAAAAGCGATGATTGATCGGATTTTAGATTTGGCAGAACCACACATTGTAAACATCGGCTGCGAAGCCTATACCGATAAAAAACTGAACCACATTCCATATGAACTTACCGCCAATCCCTTACAGGTACATACCCTGACTGCCATTCTGGACTACATCACCAGCGGCTGTGACGAGCAGGAAGAGGATATCAGCCGGAAGTTTGTTATCCATGTTGAAAATCAGAAAACTGTGCGCCTGTATCATGAACTGAACAGCGATAAAGCACGGGAATGTTTGCTGGAAGCCGGCATCGAGCCATCCCGCTTCCCGTTTGGGCATTGGCTGAATGTTGAAGAATTTATCATTCAAATGCAGTCGCATTTCGTGAATAGCTGGGCAGTAGATGCCCTGATAAAACTGGTCAGCAATATCGTAGATGAAAGCAGCGTCATCACAACCGATGACGGCAAAACCCAACAAGCAACAGCCCGCAGCGGCATTGCGTTGGTGAAGAAAGAGGATGTGCCAAATCCGATCGATCTTGCGCCATACCGCACGTTCAATGAAATCGAGCAGCCGGAAAGTTCTTTTGTATTCCGCATTCGCAAAGGCGATAAAGGCATAGAAACCGCCTTATTTACCGCGGACGGCAACGCGTGGATCAATGATGCAATCATTGGTATTCGGGACTGGTTCGCACAGGAAATCCCGCCGGAACTGCGCGATGATGTGATTATCCTAGCATAAGCAAACGGGCATGGCTGCCTGCTAAGATCCCACGGAATAGTGGGCAGCCCTTTCGCCTTGCCGGGAGGTGGTCATTATGGCAAGACCGTTAAAGCCGGGACTTATTTATTTTCCTCTGGATGTTGATGCACTCAGCGACCAAAAACTTCGTGCCGCCCGCCGTGAATATGGGTATTTAGCAATTGTTGTGTACTTGGAACTTTTGTGCATTCTGTACCGTGATAAGGGATATTACATTGAATATAACGATGAAACCCGATATGATATTGTTTCTACCATTCTATCAGATGCGTTAATCGGGAAATACCAGCCAACACCGCAAACAATCGAAGATGTCATAGACCGTCTGGTGGCGTGTAGACTATTCAGCCATGACCTTTATCAGCGCGGATTTATTACATCCAAAAGAGCACAGCAGACCTATTATAAATCAACACTTGACCGCAAATTTATCGGGATAGATTGGTCGTTATGGCTGCTTTCTGAAAGTGAGATGCGTAATATGTCATCCCGCAGTGCTATTCTGGCTGAATTTGTTAATCAATCGAATAACGGCGTAAATCCATCGAATAATCCGATTATCCGGTCGGATAATCCCACAAAGGAAAGGATAGGAGAGAAAAGAAAAGTAGAGAAAAGTAAAGCAGAGGAAAGGACAGGAGACGATATTCCCTTTCCTTCCCGATACAAAAAAATTTTTTTTGATTTATTCGGGAGAGAACCAAACGAAGCTCATGTCAAGGCAATTGAAAACCTGCGGCTTGGCGGCAAACTGGAATCTGTGATATTAGAGGTGTTGGAATCTACAGGAAATAAGTATGTCCGAGAACCAGAGCCATACATATATCGAACACTGCAAAACTACACTCCCAAACATGGCAACCTGCCGGTTGTGCAGGACGATGACCCGGATCGCCCCCTGGAACAATGGGAACTTGACTGGCTGGCTGAGGTGAAAGCCCAGCAGCGAATGTTACGTGGATTGGATGGGAAGGAATAATATGCGCATTGGATTTCATAATACGGCATCGGGAAGCAAGGTTAAAAGTGTGTGTCGAATGACAATAACAAGGAGGCGGTTATGTAGATGAAACACCCATGCAATGGCTGCATTTATTGGCGGTGTCTAAGCCGCAGTCAAAATGCGCAGTTGAAGGCTTGCCATTACTGCATATACACTGGACAGCCGCGGGGATGCAGTGCGGATAATTGTACACGCAAGACAACAAAACGCGTCAGGAAGCGCTTTGGCAATCAGGGTATTGAAGTCGTTGAAGCGTCAAAGGAGGAGGCAAAAAAGCATGAGGGAAATTAAGTGTGGAAGAATATACCGCCATTTTAAAGGTAGCGATTATCGCGTTTTGTGTATTGCAACCCATACGGAAACGGGTGAAAAGATGGTGATTTATCAACGCGCACGTGATGTTTGCAGCATAGGTACCCGTATATTTGCCCGTCCATATGATATGTTTGCATCTAAAGTGGATAAAGAAAAATATCCAGATGTGGCACAAGAATATCGGTTCGAGGAGATTTAGGAGGTTAACCATGAATCGTAAAATATTATTCCGCGGCAAACTTACAAGCGGCAGAGGATGGTCATACGGCAATTTGAACATCAGACCCAATAATATTACCGTCATTACGCCGTTTAACGGTCATATTGGGGTATACGGTCAGGTTATCCCTGATACGGTTGGTCAATATACTGGACTAAACGATACGAACGGCAAAGAGATTTTTGAAGGCGATATCGTTCACAATAAAGATGTCTGGGGCAAGTATACCGGCGTTATTGTATTCAAAAATGGTCGGTTCATGGTTGATTGGCACCTGCTTCCGGGATGGACAAGAGAAAGCATTACTTGCCATACAATTGGTATTTCACCGTACGATGAAGTTATCGGAAACAGTTATGACAATCCGGAACTGTTGGAGAAACCTTGAACATAGCCGAAACAGGCATAGGGTTTAGGTCAAGGCAAGATGCGCGTTTTCATACTGTGACCAATCAAGATGCTGCCCACAATTGTGACAATAAGCCTGTGCCTGGTTGAGTTCTCCCCCACATTCGGGGCAAATGGGCACGTCTGAGATAACAGGCATAGCCTGCGCACGGCGAATCGCTTTCGCAACATCAATGTCAGCAACACAAGCGTTTGCATCGGGCGGAAACAATATATCCGGATATTTCTTCACTGCCACAGCAAAAGGAAGTTCAAAGTGCGCATAAACAGCAAGATAAATGACCAGCACCCGCGGTGGCGGCATCTGCATGGATGGGTCGCCAATATAAGTGGGCAGCAGATTGTTCGGGACAAGTGTATCCCAGCAAAGGACGGTTAAGCGTTCAACTGCTTTTGCGACAGCAGCAGTTTGTTTTTCAAGACGCTCTGCAACCCGGGAATAGATATGTGCGATTGCCTTTATATCCTCCATGGGAACGCGCTGGACAAACAGGAGCTGTTCCGCTGTTTCTACAGCATAGACAAGCGGACGGATATCGGGGCGTATTGGTCCGAGAATCGAATATAACAATAATTCTGGTTTTTGCATAAAAAGACCACCTTTTCTAAAGATGGTTTTATGATAATACAAAAATCGACATATTTGAGGTCATACGACACAAAACGACAAAATATATCCGCACTTTCCTGGCTGCAGATACTTCATGATAAATAAGGCAAAGGACTGATGATATGAATCAAAATATCAAACATATTGCCAGGCATTACGGCTTCCAGCACCAAGCGATAAAAACGGTAGAGGAATGCGGCGAATTTATTGTGGCACTCAGCAAGCTGGCAAATGATGAAGGAAGCCGGGCAGATGTCGTAAAGGAAATGGCGGATGTCTTGGTGATGCTGGAGCAGATGCAGTATTTCCTGAATATTGATTTGGCGCTGCTGCATACAACCATGGAAGCCAAAGTTCACCGCCAGATTGAGAGGATGAATTAGCATTGACCAAAAAAGAACTATCGCAATTATATTGGCTGAATCGTGAAATCGAA
>CAJUDU010000095.1 GCA_910584935.1 uncultured Butyricicoccus sp.
TTAGATCTTGCAGATTTTTGACTTTAATATGTCAACTGATATTGACAACATCATCCAGTCCCTTTTTGGATCTGTTGGACAGTGGAAGCCGCAAACTCATTTTGCGGCTGCAAAGCTGCGGCAGAACCGGCAAGGGCAAGGCTGAACGAAAGGCTCAGGGCAAGGACTTTCAAAGTTTTTTTGCACAACATAGTCAAGACATCTCCTTAAATTTTTGATTTGATTTATGATATGCAAAATATAATCTGCATATCTCGGTTTGGCGCGGGGCAACCTGTAGGTCAGTTATGTATATCCACAGATTGCTGCAGGGCGGAGGTTTAACGGATGCCAGTCCGGTTCAAAAAGAAGCATCCTCCGGCTTTTACACAAGGCATATATCCTGCAGCATCTGATTAAGCACAAATCCTGAAAACATTTGCCTTATGCTATGCAGGAAAATTAAAACCTCACGATTTTTTGCCATCCTGCATGAACTTTCCCAAACCGCAAATGCAGAGGGTTAAATCAACCTGCATATAATATGCAAAAACCAGAGGAGTGATACGATGAAATGCAGCCGCTGTGGATTGGAAATCAGCCATTACGCAGATATTTGTGCGTGTGGGCATCAGCAGGGACACGACAATTGGGGTGTCATTCAAATTGAAACAACCGGGCTTGATGCGGGGAAGGGACATGAAATTTTGCAGCTTGTTATCCTGAACCAGTTTGGCGTTCCGGTTTACTGTCAGCTATACCAGCCGGTTTTGCAAAAAAGCTGGGCAGAAGCGGAAAGGAAAAACCATATCAGCCCGGAAATGGTACGGGATAAACCGCATTTAACCGAAAAAGAGGCAGAAAATGTGTCCAGGATATTGGGGCAATATTCCAGGATTATCACAAATTCGGTTTCTTTTGTTATGCCATTTTTGGATGCGGCAAAGATAAAATATCCTGATATTCAAGGAATTTATGGCTTATTTTATCATTACCAAGAAGACCATGGGATGATCCTTGCAAACAGTCTCAGTGTTTGTGCAGAATACTTTGGCTATGACAAAACAGGCATAAACGAACAAATTGAAAAAGCGTATAAAATTTGGTTTTGCTATCAGCATATTGCTGTTTTGCAGCAAGATAAAATCCTTGATGTGATGGGGGAATCTTACACGATTTCCGGCATAACATATCAGGTATTTGTGAATGAATGGCAAATGGCAGATTATCTGAAGCTGCTGGGTATTTGCCCGATACAGGAACAGGACATCCCGCAACTGTATTATGACGGCAGGTTTACGGCAGAACCGACAATGGATGTGTATCCGTTGGGCATTGAATTTGATGAAGACAAGCAGCCGAAGCGCCTTGTACTATGTGTAAAGGAAAAGATTGTTGCTGTCCCTGTTGAAGAGTTCATCGAAATGCAGCATCGGATGCCGGCAAGGCAAGAAGAAAACGGGGGTATGATCAGTGGATTTTAAGGATTATCAGGCGGATTATTTCATTTTACCGGATGGCGAGATTTGTGCCGATTCTGTTTGTGATTTCATGCGGAAAGCAAGGGATCTGCTCTATCAGACCTCATCTTTGACAGACAGCTATATCACTTTGTTCCGCTTAAAAACGGGACAATATATCGTTCTATTACAGGCAGATCGGGACTACTTCATGTTGTGTCTGAAAGATGGGCAACAGACCCGGACATTACGGCGCTGGCAAAGTTGTTCTCCGTTTGAGCTTATGACGAAAGCGGCGTTTGAGCATTGGATTCTTGAATTGCTTCAAGATTTTGAAACGAAAACAGCATGAAAAAAGACCGGGTTCAGAAATTAACTGAACCCGGTCTTTTGTTGTCGGTACATACGATAAAAATCATACGCACCGCATATAATAAAAATAGGAATCTAATTTAATAAAGGGGAGGTCTTAGCGCATTCCAATGCGCCGAATATGATGAAAACATCTGCCCAAGAAAGAAAACCATTCGATTTGAGCTGCATGATCACCGATGGTGCGCTGCGGCTGGTAGAAGAAGCTGCCAAAAAGACAAATACAAAAGACCGTTATGCGCTGCTGGATTATATCTGCACAGATATGGAAAGGCGTTATCCGGGTGATTCTCTGGAATATCATTTGTCCCAAATGCGGATTGCGACCACAAAGGATATTCTGGAAATCATAGATTTATATTTGGTGATGGTGGAATTTGAACCGGGGACCACTTTTACCAAACACTCCAGAAAGAAACAAGAATGAAAAGGAGGGATGCCCTGTTATGAACCAGGCATTATTCAAAAATGCGATGCAAGGCGTTTCAAAATTCCTGAATGAATATCAAAGTTATCTGAATGTTTTCCTGATTTTCATTGCCATTACGCTGGTTATCATCTTTGTGCTAAACGCGGCAAAGCTGGCAAGTGCCGGTGAAAATCCGCGTAAAAGGCAAGAAGCAATCCATGGGATACTGGTGACAGGGATTTGCATTGCGGTGTTGGGATCTTTCAGCCTGATCCTTGGGCTGCTGATTGCATTTATCATTGTATAGGGAGAAAGCCTATGATATCACTGGAAAATGTTTCACAAGCGATTCTGGCGCTGCAAAACATGGATATGGATGCTGATATGCTGCTGCAAAAAACAAAAGAGTTCTTTTTCCTGTTATTTCAGGAGGATTCTTTTTTCATCATTGCAGCAGATGCGTCAGTTTCAGATGATGCGCTGCAAAATAAAGCTGTTTTGCCTTATACTGCATCAATCACACCGGAAGGGAATGCACAATATCTCCGGCTTTTCAGCCATAAAGATGCGGCAATGCAATACTTGTCCGAACTGAAACTTCCAGAGAAAAACTGTGTCCCTATTTCCTCCCTGGAAACGGTTCAACTTGCAAAGTTCTGGTTTTTGCGAGGCGTGCGCGGATTTGTCCTCAATGATGGTTCCCCTTGGGTGGCAATTTCTTTCCCAGATTATCTTCAAATGGTGTTTCAAAACCTGCTGGAAGCCCCGGAAATGTACCAGCAGGAATATGTCGATTTTATTCTGTCACAACCGCCTTTATCCGATGGAGAATTGGATTTCCATTCTGTGCAGTATGTAAATCTGGATTTTGAGCCGGATGACAAATTAGAAGGGCAATATGCTCTGCTCCCAGTACAGGTAAAACCAGAGGAGAACAAAACGAAATGGCATTTGAAGGATTACTTTCAGAATATAAAACCATTTTGGAAACACAAAAAACCGCAATCCAAGCGCAAGTCTGAAAAAGCAGTAAGCCCATATAAAAGGTCATACAAGAAACTGCTTTTGCCGGTTGGGTTGGGACTTGCCTTTTGCATCCCATTGAGCATGACAGGGATATCTGTGCTAAACACCAGGAATTTTTCAAATGCGCTGGATAATCATGATTTTGCAAAAGCTGCTGCAATTTATGAGAAATACACAGGTTCCACATATTTTATCAAAACTGCCGATGGCAAAATCATAGAAAATATCGAGCAGTTGATAACCGATTATGCAGGCGGCAGGGTTCCCATAGAAGATGTGCGGGAACAGCTGGAGGATTATCGGCAATTTTCTGGGCTGCAGGATGAATTTGCAGCATATGCAGAGCAGGTTTCCCGGCTGGAATACTCAAAATCCGCTTATTTATCCGGTCTTACCTGTTTTGAGCAAGGGAATTATTTGCAGGGGCTGAGCGATTGGACGCTTGTTGTTCCTGATGACTGTTATTATCAAAATGTTACGAATAGCATCAGTCAAAACGAAAAAGTATACAAAACGCAAGGTTTGCTGCAATGTGAAAAATATAAAGAATCCAGTCAGACCGAAAAGTATCAGAAAGGGCTGGCGTTGCTTTATCAGTGGTTTCCACATGACAACAGCCTGATGCAGCAAAATCCTGATATACAAACCCCAGTGTTTGTGGATGAGGATTATCCGATTAGGATTGAAGATATCTCTGTATCCATGCCAAACCCCAACATGGGCAGGGATTTGCACATCCAGTGGACAAATACCTCTGGCAAGCCTATTTCATCCATCAGATTTCTGGTAGAAGCTGTGGATGCCTTCGGGAATCCGACAATATGCAACCGTGGTGGCTATTCTTTATATCAGGCTGCTGCGGACGGTCCTTTTGCCAATGGGGAAGGAATGCAGGAAAACTCGTATTGGCAATCTGCCTGGTATAATTCTGTCATAGAAAATGTGAATTTGCTTGGCATTTCTATCAATTATGCGGATGGCAGTTCCGAAGAAATTTCAGAACCGGCAGCATTAGAAGCGCTCAAGAAGTAAAGGAGGAACAGAAAAAATGCGTCCAAGACCAGGAAAACATACCAAGATCATTATCACTGTAGCGGCAGCCCTGCTTGTTATTGCGGCAGTGGTTGTCACACTGATATCCGCATTCGGCGGGCAATCAAGCCAGCCAGGCACACCAGACCAGCCGCCAGCACAGGATCATGAGATTCAAGATAACCCGGAAGTACAGACGCCGCCGCAATTCTTTGTCGATGAGGATGAAAAGGGCGACGAGTCAGATGAGCCTGTACAAACACCGTCAAATGAGGAACCTGACCTGGCAGAGAAAAATCCGGATGAAGAACAGAAGCCGGAGCCTCCCGTAAAAGATCCAGAGCCGACACAAAAGGACACTGTGACTGTGCAAATGATTTGGGATGGGATGGAAGGCAGCATGGGAGAAGTCCCAGAAGCCAACATGACCCTTTCGGACATCAACCTGCAAGAGCTATATGGTATTGATCCGAAAATTTGTGATGAATTTATCCTGAAGAAGGCAGGGACAGTTGTTTCTCCGGAAGAATTTCTGATTGTGAAAGCATCTGAAGCCAATCTTTCTGTGATTGAACAGGCTTGCCAGCAGCGACAAATTGCCCTGGCAGAACAGTGGGCGGCATATGGCGAACAAATGCAGCTGATTGAAAATTATCAGATTGCCCGTTCAGGGAATTATTTGTTTTTCGGCGTATCCTCCCGCATCAGCCAGTTGGTTGGGATTTCCCAGGGAATCATGCTGACCGCATAATAGAAAATGCTCCTCCAAATGGGGGAGCATTTTTGTTAGATTCAAATATCTTCATCTGATGGGAGAATATGCGCTAAAAACACTGCAGGGGAATAAACAGGCAGAAGCGCTTTTTCGTAATCTTTGATATTTCTTGTTACAATACAATCAAGGTTACAGCGTACTGCTGATTCTACCATTACAGCATCCTCAAAATCGGTCATGCTGGATAGCAGTGCGTGTCTGCAATCCATCGCGGTTGTGTCCAGCAAATCAAACAGATAAAGCAATTTATTCAGTATTTGCCGGGTGTCTTTATCACTATGTGTTTTCCGATGTGTTAAATAATAAATATCTGTCATACAGTTTGCAGTTAAAAATCCATCAAACTGTTTATTGGCAGCTGCCAAGAAAATAGCTTGTGCATCACCAGCAAATGGCTCACGATTTTGCAGTGCATCTATAATGATACAGGTATCAATCAATGCCCTCATATACTGTCGCGCCTCTCTTCTTTCGCTTCTTCCAGAGTCATATCATCTGGGATAATGCCGAAAAGTGATTTTGCAATATCAACACGATCTTGAAAGGGATTCGTGAGTTTTGCAACAACTTTACCGTTTTTTGTGATGAAAACATCCTCTGTGGCACAGAGCATAAGATACTTTCCAAGGTTACTTTTGAGTTCAGTTGCGGTAATCGACATGATAAACACCTTCCCTTCAAATAACTATCCACTATTTATAGTATATAGGAATCGCACGAATTAGTCAACCAAATCGTGCGATTATGCAGAAATCTTATCTAATATAACAAAAGTCCCAGATTTGGCAATGCAGGTATAATCATGCGCTGATCTCCATAATAAATGTAGAAACAGTGCATATAATAAAATAAGAAAATTGATATGCTGGGTGTCGCAGATAAGAAAGCGAATGTGTAAAAACGCATGAGAGTGGGAGGGCAAATCTCCCCACCCAGACCAACCTGTCGGTGTGGTGAAACAGGCAGACACAGGGGACTTAAAATCCTCGGCGGGAAACCGCGTGCGGGTTCAAATCCTGCCGCCGGCACCACTTTTTCAACAATTTCAAACCAGAAAGGATTGTACTCTACTTGTTTAAGGGGAAAATCAACGAATTTTCTGCAATAAAGCTGTTAAACGGCGAAAATGGCTATCTGGTCTATGCAGGCAGAGCCATGTCCCCCATCATTAAAGATAAGCAAAGTGTTTATGTTCAGCATATAAAACCCAACACAGTTTTTCATGTTGGGGATATTGTGTTCTGCCAGGTAAAAGGTATTTATTATGTGCGCAAAATCAGCGCAATCAAAAATTCGCGTTACCTGATTGCTGCCAGCAACGGGAAAACTTACGGCTGGATAGGCAGGAAGGATATCTTCGGAAGAATCAAACTGACACGGAAAGGTGTTCGAGTGGTTGAAGAAAACCGTCTTGAAAACGGCTGATGGGATTCCATCCGTGGGTTCAAATCCCACCCTTTCCGCCATGCAGCAGCCAGGGCTTATGCCTTGGCTGCTATTTTTTTGCCGACAGCACAATCAAAACGATAATAAAGGCAGCACCCTTCGCATATAATAAAGCGTCAGTAAAAAGCAAAGATAAAACAAGAAAGTGGTGACATAAAATGTATTTTATTTTCAACAAGCATCTATCATCTTTTTATGGTATGGGGAATGTATGGATTCCCAAATCCAGGGCAAAGGTCAATCAGAATGCGCTGTGTGTCTTTGCGGATATGTATGAGGCAAAAGAATGCTGCCTCAGCGGGGGACTGCGCGGTTCCGGCATTATGATTTTGAACGAGAAATCAGCCAAAACCAAGCTCGGCGTAAAGAAAATTTCCTCAAAAGTACATCCGAACTGGAGAATGAACATGGGATTGGTAAGTGATGAGGAACCTCCGAAAACTGAAACTGAAGAGAATGCAGAGCGTAATGACTGTAGTGCATATGAAGACTATCTGGATAATGCAATCCATGAAAAGAAAACCATGCCATTGTATTTGCGTGATGAACTGCCGGAAGGTACATTGAATTCCGCCCTTATTCAGGACACTTTGAAATTCATTGAAACTGCAAAAGATATCCTGGATAAATGGAATGACCGGATGGCGCATATTGAACAAGAAATCCGCACTTATGAGCTGCGCACTTCGGATGAACTGCATTTGCTGGAATTTTCAGCGGACTTGTCGCAGGATGAAATGCGAGAATGTGCGGAGCGGTTGCAGCAAATCCGAGTTGAACGGCGGATTACCAAAAATGAACGGTATGTTGGCGATATGCTGCTGCCGCTGCTGAACGATGGGATCAGCACAGAAAAGCTGCAGCATTTGGAGAAAAACATCTTTGAAATGCAGACACGCCAATACCGCATCCGCGTGCCGGAACAATTCGGGAAATGATGTTGTCAATATCAGTTGACATATTAAAGTCAAAAATCTGCAAGATCTAAGCCTTGTTTGAAAAATAAATATTGCACAAATGATAAACAAGTGTAAAATA
>CAJUDU010000096.1 GCA_910584935.1 uncultured Butyricicoccus sp.
CCCAAACGATTACGCCGCCAATGACGCCCAGTGCAGTCAGCAGGGAAGCTGCTTTAATAATGGTATCCGCGCTGATGGTTACTTGCATAATTTTTCATCACCTCCTTGTCCGTTGAGCGGGAAGCGGGAGAAATTGCCCCCAAAAGGGTAACCCCCAGATTTTTTTCTTATGCGTTCACTTCAAGCGCATCCAGAATTTCTTCCACATCACTGCGAATCAGTGCCGGAACCTGTTCCAGTGTCTTTTTGCCCTTGATAATCAAAGTTGCATATACAACAGCCATGGCTTCAACCTCCTTCCCAAATAATACTTTCAGTAACCAAAGGCGAAACCTACACATTGGCATCGTCCTTCAGCAGCATTTCCACATCAGCCCGGATACGGGCTGGAACATTTTCGAGTTTTTTCAGTCCTTTGCGAATAAGGTCAGCATATACTTTTGCCATTACTGTTCACCCCCAACCAAAAGCTCATATACATCACAAAGTGCCATTTGCGTATCTTCAAGCTGGCTTTCCAAAGCTGAAACCTTCCCGCGAAGCTGCTCATTTTCCATCGCAAGTTGTTCCGGTGTTTTCTTTTGACTCAGCGCCTTTACGGAATCTATACGCAGTCTATTCACGCTCATTATTGAAATCCTCCTTGAATGGACGAAATAAATCCCCCCTGATTACTGTCGCCGCGTTTTACGGTTATCCGGAAATTGAATGCAAAGCCATTTGCAGCAATTTTGTTTTCAAACACATGGTTGATGCCTCTTTTCACTGCATTGGTGCAGTCTTCCCAAACCGGCTGTACGTCTGCCCCATTGTTTGTAACTTCTGCTGTTAAGTCGGCGTCTTCGGGGATAGAACCAGAAACAGACAACACACAAACAGCAATTTGCCCATCAGCAGGCATTGGTGTAGTCAATGTTACAGACGCTTGTGTTACAGACTTTGTAAAGTTTAACGTATGAGCTGCACTTTCCTTACCATCAGTTACAGAAACAGTCATTACATGGTCGCCATTCAGCAAGCGCATAAAGGATTCTCCGGTTATATCAAAACTGTTATCCACCCCATGCGTTGCTGTGAAACTACGTTTTGCCGCGCCATCTATTGTTTCGGTTACAGTTAATATATCGCTGGCATCTTCATCATTAACTGAATAAGAGATTGAAAAACCTTCACTTTTTACACCAATATTTGAATGGTCTGCATTTGAACAGGTTATGGTGGGCAATTCGTTATTATTTACAGTCCGTTCGGCAGAAGCCATATATCCAGAAACTGCATTATAACTGTCATATGCCTTTACGCGATACTGTACCTTTGACCAACCTTTGGTAACGATATCGGCATAACTTAAAGCAGCCCCTTGGTAAACCTGCGTCCATGAAGCTCCACCATTGATACAACGTTCCAAGATATAGCCACTCAAATTACCGTCCTGATCGCTGACAGCCGCCCATGAAATGGTTATTGTTTTTCCGCCTCTAATTTCTGCTGGGACAGTAATGTTCGTCGGTGCGCCTGGTGCAGTATTATTGATAACCGTAACTTGCGTGCTGACTCTGTATCCGGAATGCAGCCCTGCTGCATCATAAGCACGAACACGGTACATCACACTTGCTGTGCCAAATGTCACAGTATCAGCAGTTTGTATTGCTGTACCCTGGTAAATCTGATTCCATGCGCCACCACCATCAATGCTTTTTTCAACTTTATATCCAGCAAGATTATTTTCGGTATCCGTGCTGGCGCTCCATTTTACGGTAATTGTGCTGCCGCCCATAATGGTGCTGGGAATTGTGACGCTTGTGGGTGTAGTTGGAACGGTATTAGGTCTGACTACGCCGTCATCAGTAACAAGCAAATCGTATGGGAGGATAAAAGCAGGGCGAATAGAATACCGACCTGTGCAGCGAACCCCTGATACATGAACACGCCCGTCATTTTCCACAAAACTCACATCTCCACGATATCGACAGTCAGGTGAGCGTAACCACCAGCGCTGTGGGGTACCTGTGGCTTTAAACATCCGCTTCTCACGCGCTGTTTCGTCAGTGTTATCAGCTTTTGGAAACCACGATAATTGATCACCATCATCGCAGGCTGACGCGCCAGTGTCATAATACCCTATTTCGTGGGGCGAAAGTAAGAATGCTTTTGTGGCTAAGCCAGATGCACCATAAGCCACAGTATTTCCAGTGCTACCTGTTCTATATGGAATTCTTACTTGTTTAATGTGCTCACGAATATTGCTACTAATTCTATTGATAAATTCTGTATTGAGATAAGTATGGATGCTACTGGTTGCGTACGCATTATCTTCAGAAGCATGCCATTGCATGTTTGCGAGGTAATCTCGCTCTAGCAATAGCCAGACCCCGTCACAGCTTAAATCGTATCTTGACGAAGGTCGTCCTTTATGCACAATAATAAAATTCATACCTCCGGTTTCCACAATACTGCCAACGGCTTTATCGCCTAGTTTTACAGTTCCCATATGTCAATCCCTCACTATTAAAACTCAATGCGTTCCATCGGCGCATTCCACACGCCAGAAACAGTTAAATCATTCAGCGAACCGAATGTTACAACAAACGGATTCCCTGAAACTTCAGTTCCATACATAAGCTCTAACAGCGCAACTCTGATATCTAATGCAGAAATCAATGTCCGCAGTGCCGGATGCGCAGCTGGATCATCATTATGCGTGTTAATCGAACCACTCACATCAATATCCGGCAGTTGTGCCGCAGGCACTTTCCCGCTGCTGTCCAAACTGGCAATACCGTCTGGCCGACCTTTAGATGCCTGAAACCCGTTCAATTTCTTTTTCACTGCATGGATATTTTCCAATATCTTTTGTATCAGCGGATTGACAACCCCATCCGCATCCACAGGGTCATCCTGTGTCAGTTTCGGAATGTCTTCGCGGTATGTAGGATTCTCCGGCAGTTCATAGACAGATTCCGTAGCAGTTTCAGCCATCACTTAGCCCTCCTCACAGATTTCCTGTACCTGTTCACCGGTAATCCATCCCTTTTTCGCGGCAGCTTGTACGCCTGCTTTGCTTAGCCTACCGGACAAATACAGCCGTTTAATGGATTCATACATGATAATTTTCCTCCTTTTTATGGTTCTAACGCAGAAATAATCAACGAATCCAGCGTGTCCTGCTGGTTTTGCAGGGTACGTTCCGCCAGTGTGCTTTGTGCCATGGAAACCCAGCAAACTTGTTTTTCTTCCTCCTGAACCGTGCCGCCAGCGCCAGACATCCCATGCATTGCAAGTTCTTTGTACCCTTTGCCCACGCCAGTACGTATCGTATAATTTTCATGGATAAATGTGCCGAAATCATCTTTTACTGTAATCATCGCACAGTTTTCAGGCGTGAATAATTTCAGCAAGTCATCCAGGCTGGTATTGGGGCTGAATAAAAATGTTAAGCAATCCCTTGTAACACCCTGGTAATTTACCGGACTGCCGTGGACGCCTTCACAGTCCAGTGTGCAGCCGTTTGTCAGTAAGATTGTCATAGATATCCTCCTCGTTTAAGTTAATTGGTTGTTGATTACAAGCGGAATAGAATGCCCATCAATGGCGATGTAAGAAGGAAGGGTCATTTCTGTGTAAGTCGTTATCGGAACATTCGCAGTATAGATTGCGGCCCTTATTGACAAAGCATTGCCTGATATGCTGGGATAAAATGTACCGGAGGCATATGTGTCCACATAATCAATATCTGGAGTGCTTCCACAACAATACGCGGACCAACCGCCATTACCAGACCATCTGCCAGAACCAGAGGATGATCTGGTAAAACTATTCGCCCAGCTTACACTAAATGAAACTGACGCGCCATACATTCTATCGAAGCTCACAAGATTGCCAAGGGGATATTCGCGCCCATCCTGAAAGTGCACATAAAAGGAGCCGTATAGTTCAACACTTTTCCCGATTGTATTGCAGGTTACGCGAAAAGTCGTATCGGAAATACTTACGCCGCCATATTGATTTGCTACTGCCAGTGTGTTTCCAATTACGTCTGTATAATTTCCGGAGGAATCTACTAACTGTACGGTGATTTCGGATAGGCACAATTCAACATAACTGACATCATCCAGCCTGCCAAAGAATTGCCGCCGGGCAGAACCTACCGCATTAAACCCCTGCAAAATACTCCGTGTCACGCCATCCACGCCAACATAAATGGTATTCGCCCACCGCACCACACCATTTTCGCCCATATAAACCGGCAAGCTGCATCATCTCCTATCAAATATACACCAGCGAAATACAACCATTGGAAACCGATGATGGTGTGTAAGCCATTAGCTGTATACCGCGATAGCGTGTAGAACTGTCATTAAACGTATAACCAGATTGTCCAGTCCCGCCATTGGCTACTGGAAGTGTGCCTGTCACCCCAGGCGAAACATCAGACCGTCCGTTAAAACTCGCAGCATACGAGCTTGACAAATTGGTACGGATTGAACGCGCCGTTGCCAGTCCCCGGGCATATTCAGCCGTCCCGTTTGTCGCAGGCACACTCTGCGCAGCCAGTTCCGTGCCGTTTATGGTCACCTTGCCGCTTACGGCAAGTTCTATGTTTTTCGCTTTTATTTCCAGATTATCATCCGTCGGCTCAGCAAGATGCACATAGTCCCCATCGCCCAAATTGATTTTCGTGCCATAATTGCCGCTGCCTTTTATTCGCAAATCCCCGGTCAATGTCCCGCCTGTTAGTGGCAAATAATCACCGTGGGTATGTGCTACGGGGGCTTTGCCGTTCAGCGCGGTTCGAATGTCCTCATGCGCGGCCGCGCTGACATTGTGGTTTGTCAGTTCTTCCAGTACAGCCGCTGCGCTGCCCGCCTTATCCGCGCCGGTTTGTGTATAATCTGTCTGGTGTGGATTGTCTGTATTTACAGTATGCGCGTCAAGGATTCTCTTGAGTTCGCCAACGCCACCGCCCAGCAAATCCCGGATATCTGCATGGGCATTTCCATCCACGTCATGCGACTGCAAAAGAATTTTTACCGCTAAAATATTTTCCAAAATCATTTGGATCAGCGGGTTAAAAGTATCTTCCGCATCAGCATAATCCCTGCGCTGCAGCCTGCGGATCTCGTCATGGAATGCCGGATTTTCCGGCAGTGAATAGGTCTGTTCTTTCATGTTCAGCACCTTTTTTCATTAAAATTCATCATCAAAAGTGAAAATAAAAGTCACACCTGTATCCTTGCCTTTGGGCAGCATATGCCGGATTGCACACAGCCCGCCGGATTCATCCACCAGTGCGGCTTCGCTGATTGAAACTCCCGCCAGATCATCTTCCGGGATGGTCACAGTATAACGTGCAGTAGTCGGTTTGGGATAGGTAACACTGTCAATTTCATAACGTCCTTCCTCCTGGTTCAGTGCAGTTTGTGTACCAGTTGGCGCACAGTCTGCTCCACCGCTGCCAAACGCGATATGCGTAATTTTTGGGATAGTATCCACTGCGCCGCTGGTAATTTTACAGAGCATTTCGCGCCGATAATCGGTCACTACCGTCATGATTTTTTCATCAGCCATTTTTTAAATTTCCTCCTTTGAACTTTGTGTTTTGCTGAATGTTATTGAGCCATCAAATTTGTATTTGCCATTCATTTTCCGGATGCTGCCTTTTTGTAATGTGCCGTGCATCGAACCGCAGCAGTTTGCAAACCGAGTATGAAACCTGACTTCCGGCAGTTTTACTGCATGATGATTCCGACTTACAACCCCCAATTGCAGCTGCGCATGATTCTGTATTCCACCGCAAGAATTTTGGAGAAATGCAAAATATTTAAGCAGTAATAATGTTGTTTGCAGCATACCATAATCATGATGCACCCGCACACGGTACCGAAGCCCAGCTGGCATTGTGCCATAATTTTCTTTGACATACATCCTGCACTGGAAATAGGGAAAATCAAAACCTGGTCTTGCCTGATGCAGTATCCAACCGCCATCAAGACGTTTTCTGCCATTTAGTTCGACAAAATCCCCATAAAACGGGATACGAAACCCAATATGCAAAGTACGAAGCAGTAAATTTCCCGGTACTTCTGTAAAAATAATATTTGGGAACCGGCAGGCAGCACGCATAAAAAGATGGGCAGGTTTTGCACGCCATACCGCATTTTCTGCGCGTATTCTGGATGGTGAAAGCCCATACATTTCTAAAATAAACGTGTTTTTTGATACATTTTCGATGATTTTACAAGGGACACCAGCAATACTTTCAGCAAGCGCGGCAAGCATATATGGATTTGCTGGCGGTGCCGCGCCAAGTTTTGTTAAAATGTTATTTCGGCGTTCTTCTAATGTTTCAAATGGATCAGGGAAAATACCAAATTCCTGCTCCCAATAATCAATCGCCCAGGAAACTGTTTGCGGCACAGTTTGCTGTTCCAGCGATTCACCATAGCCGGTGGCGTTGTCCAGCACACGCCCGATCACCTCCAGCAGCCAAAGCGCCGTGAAACTTTCGCCATAAACAGGTGCAATAAAGTCAATCATTTGCTGTGCATGGCGGCTTTGCAAAATGGCTTCCATCAGTTCTGTACGGTATCTCATAGATCATCCACCTCAGTAAACCGGACAGTATCACGGCTGATTTGTGGCAGTTGTGTGGCAGTCAGTGGGATGTTTTCGGCTTCGCCATTGACAGTTAAATTCCGGTAGTCGTATACACCTTCTGTCCCGGCAAGGATTTTCCCAAGCTGTGTGACACGGATTTCCCCATCTGTTCTGGCAACCGCAAGATATTTTTGTGCCTCCGCAATAAACAACATTTTCACTGTATCAATTGCAGCCGCTGCATTCAGTTCAATTTCTGCGGAAAGGTTCAGTGTGACAGTTTCAGGCGGTTCAACTTTCAGCCGCGCATTGGGTGCGGTAAGCCGTTCAAATGGGCTGTCGGGTGCCATGATATGGTTATAAACTGCCTGGCAGAGCGCGTTATTTGCAGGTCCGCCATTGCTGTCTGTAATGACGGCTGTAACCAGCCCGCTGTCATCCGGTGTCGGGATAACCGTCACGCCGCCGACGCCATCAACCTCCAGCGCCCACCTGCGATAATCTGCGATAGAACCAACGCGGGAAGTATCACGAGAACGGTCATATTCCACAACCCGTGTCCGTAACGATTCATCATTTTCTGTTTCTGTGCCGCCGGTCATAGCTTCTGGATTATCGACTGATAAAATGCCATCAAGTGGTGTAATTTTGAATACAACAGTGTGCGGCGGCACATTTCCGATAAGCCCAATTTGTGTACACTTAACAGGGACAGAAAAGTTTTCAGTTTCTGCACGACGGTCTTCTGTGGTGCGGAAGGATACGGAAGGCTGGCCATCAGCGGAAGCTGTTGCGAATTCCGTCCCTGCCGGGATATCAAGCGGCGGCTTTACAACCAGCGACA
>CAJUDU010000097.1 GCA_910584935.1 uncultured Butyricicoccus sp.
TGGTGCCTCCGGGCGGAATCGAACCACCGACACGGGGATTTTCAGTCCCCTGCTCTACCGACTGAGCTACAGAGGCAAATGGCGACTCGGAAGGGACTTGAACCCTCGACCTCCGGCGTGACAGGCCGGCGCTCTAACCGACTGAGCTACCGAGCCATTCGCAAGTGCCTATTTAATATACCTGATAATTCGCGATTTGTCAACAGGTTTTCAAAAAATTTTTCAAGAATTTTTTTGTGCGGGGGAAATGTCACATTTGACAGCCACTTCATCCTGCCGTTATACTGAAAGAAGATGAAATTCAGAAAGCGGGGGCGTAAAATGCGGATTTTCATTGGGCGTGGCTGCAGCGGCAAAACGGCAGCCATCTTATCAGAAATTAAAACGCGTGCGGAACACAGGCAAGGCAAACAGTTATTGCTTGTACCGGAATTATTTTCGCACGCATATGAACGGCGTTTGGCGGAAGCGACAAACAATCATGGCGGGCGTACCGCAGAGGTTTTAACATTTTCACGTTTAACTGGGCGTGTTTTTGCGGAAATTGGCGGGTTGGCGGATATTGCGCTGACACCGGCAGGGCGGTTATTGACTTTGATTGAAGCGGCACGCCGGGTAGAAGGCGGATTGGATATTTACCGAGGGCTTGCTGACCGTCCGGAACTGGTCAAAGAAATGCTTGCCATCATTGATGAATGCAAAACGTGCCAGGTATTGCCTGAAGATACTTTTCGTGCGGCAGAAGGCTTGCAGCAGGAAGACGCGATGCTGTCTGCAAAATTATTAGATATATCGCGGTTATATACCATGTATGACAGTTTGTGTGATACTGCTTTACCAGACCCACGCGATGCTTTGACCCGTATGGCGGAAGCCCTGCCGGACTGCCATTTCCTTGATGATACAGAAATATATATTGATGGGTTCAATTCTTTTACACCACAGGAAGTCGCGGTATTGCATGGCATGATGAAAAAAGGGCTTCATATGACCATTGCCATTACCTTTGACCCCGACCAGGTGGATATTTTTGTATCAGCAGGAAAAACGGCTGCATTATTGCGCCGCATGGCAATGCGTTATGGCAGTGAACCAGAAATCACAAATTTTGGCGAAAGCAAGCTGCAAAAACCCCATGATTTGGCGGCATTAGAGGCGGATGGATTATCACCCTCTGCTGAACCGGTATCAGCCGATGGCAAAAGCGTGCGTATTTTTTATGCCAATGCGCCATTTGAAGAATGTGAACACGCGGCAGCATATATCCGCCGTTTGGTGCTGGAAACCGGGGCGCATTGGCGGGATTTTGCGGTTGTCTGCCGGGAAGAGGATAGTTATACAGCGGCATTGCAAATGGCAATGGCAAAATATGATATCCCGATTTTCCAAAGCACCCGTGCCGATTTATTATCGCGCCCGCCAATGCGGTTATTAACCGGCGCATTGGCTGTGATTACAAATGGCTGGCGTTATGAAGATATTTTTGGATGCCTGAAAACTGGATTATGCAGCCTTGAACCCGATGAAATTGATAAACTAGAGAATTATGCAATTACATGGCGGGTGCGCGGCAGCGCATGGCGCACCAAATTTACGGGGCATCCCAATGGTTATGGGCTTGCTGTGGACGACCAGGCGAAAGAACAATTAGAAGCGTTAAATCAGCTGCGGCGGCGTACCGCTGAGCCATTTGCATTTTTAGCCAACGGATTTACCGCGGCGGCAACTGCGCGGGATTATATTCAGGTGTTATATGATTTCCTGGTGATGGAAGGGACGCCCGAACGTATGGCACAACGTGCCATACAGCATGAACAAGCAGGGGATTTACAGCTTGCGGATGAATACCGGCAATTATGGGAAATTGTTGTCAGCGCCATGGAAGAAATGGCATGGGTCTGCGGGGACAGCCCAATGGATACCGCAAAGTTTGCGTCATTATTTACCATTGTTTTGGGGGAATATCATGTTGCGTCCATTCCGGTATCGCTTGACCGTGTCACCTGCGGCGCAATCGACCGGGTTTGTGGGGAAAAACATTATCCGCATTTGCTCTTATTGGGGGTAAATGACGGCACTTTGCCAAAAGCGCCGCAAAGCGGCGGCATTTTCACTGATAATGACCGTTTAGCGCTTGATAATTTTGGGGTAAGCCTGTCATCTTTTGGGGCGGAACGGATGCTCATGGAACAGGAAACCATTTACCGTGCATTGGCGTGTCCTACCCAAACCTTGTTATTGTCCTGTCATTTGACGGGTGCTGACGGCAAGGAAAAACGTCCATCGTACTTATTGGAAACTTTTCGTGCCCGGCTGACAGGTTTGCCAGTGGATACAGGAACAGAAATCATTGACAAAGACCGGTTATATGCTGACCGTCCCGCAGTAGAATTGGCGTGTGCGGCATTATCCGGGGCACATACCAAAGCGGCGCAATCTGCCTTAGCATATTTTGCTGATGATGAACGCGTCCACCGTGCGCGGGGGGCGCGCACAGGGCGCGGGCCAATCCAAAGCCGTAAAGCGGTCGAAGGGTTATATGGGAAAATCCCAGGGCTGACCGCCTCTCGTGTGGATTTATTTTATTCCTGCCGGTTTGCGTTTTTCATGCGGCATGGTTTGCGGGCACGCCCGCGCAAGCGTGCGGCATTTGCCGCGCCGGAAACTGGGACATTTATTCATTATGTTTTAGAAAATACGTTGGCGGAATTGGATGAGGAGCGCGGCGGCGCGGGCATGGCAACTGTGGAACGTGCTAAAGAGGTCATGCAGAAATGGGTAAAAAAATATGTAGAAGATTTTCTTGGCGGTTTGGAAGGGCAAACCGCACGATTCAAATATTTATTCCGTCGGCTGGTCAAAATGATGACAGGTATTTTAGACAATGTGCTGGAAGAACTGCGCATATCAGATTTTGCCCCGATAGATTATGAGTTAAGTTTTAATTTTGATGGGGATTTGCCACCAGTGCGCTGTGGCGAACTGGATGAACAAGTTATTTTGACAGGGACAGCCGACCGGGTAGACGGATTCATCAAAAAAGGCAGGTTATACATTCGGGTCATGGATTATAAAAGCGGCACAAAATCTTTTTCCTTATCAGATATTTGGAACGGGCTGAATTTACAGATGATTATTTATTTATTTGCGATTCAGCAAGAAGGGTTAGAACGTTATCGGTTGAAACTGGCAGCCGAGTTGGATGCGATTGAACCAGCGGGTGTGCTTTACATTCCCACGCGGGAAGAAACCATTGATTTAGATGCCGATGAACCCGATGCGGAAAAATTACGGATTTTACGGGACAAAGCCTTGCGCCGCACTGGACTGGTCAGTGATGATTTAGAATTGCTGGAAGCTATGGAACATGGCTTACAAGGGGATGGCCGTTTTATCCCCATTAAATTAAAAGTGCCCAAGCCAACCAAAAAAGAACCAGAGCCAAAACCAGAACTTGCGGCGGCGTCAGCCGTGGCAAGCCTTGCGAAGTTTGGGCGGCTTGCCCGGTTTGCCCAAGGCAAACTGGTTGAAATGGGGCGGGAACTGAAAAAGGGCAGTATAGAAGCGGCGCCATGCCGGCAAGGGCAAGGGCTGCAATGCGATTGGTGTGAATTTCGGGCGGCGTGCCGGTTTGATGAAACCATGGGCGACCGTATCCGGGCGCTTGCGCATTTGAAAGATGATGAATTTTGGGAAGCGTTGCGGAAGGAGGAAGAGATTCATGCCAAATTGGACGGCTGAACAGCTTGCGGCAATTGAAGAAAACCGTGGGGCATTATTGGTATCAGCGGCGGCAGGTTCCGGCAAAACAGCGGTTTTAGTTGAGCGGGTGCTGCGCCGTTTAACCCATCCGCAAAACCCGACGGATATTGACCGGTTTTTGCTGGTAACTTATACAAATGCGGCGGCAGCAGAAATGCGCGGCAAAATTGCGGACGCAATTGCCGCGCGTCTGAGCAGCCAGCCGGATGACAAACGGCTGCGCCGCCAGTTATTGCTTGTGCATCGGGCGCAGATTACAACCGTGCATTCATTTTGCCTGAATTTGGTGCGGGAACAATTTGCGGCATTGGATTTGCCGCCGGATTTCCGGATTGCTGACGAAGGCGAACGCGCAGAAATCATGGAAGAAGCGTTGGAAACTGTGCTGGAAGCAGGCTATGAAAGTGAAGATGAAGGATTTTTAGCATTAAGCGATTTGCTTTCCGCGGGGCGGGATGACAGGCGGCTAGGACAGGTTATCCTTGAAGTATTTGAGAAAATACAAAGCCATGCGATACCGGATGAATTTTTGGGAGAAGTTGCAAAAACATATGCCGGGGAAGATGGAAGCGAAAAGCATTATGCGGTGCTGTTAGCCGAAGCTGGAATGGCAACGGAATATGGGTTAGCCAGTTTGGATTTAGCGCTTGCCGAACTGGAAAGCGACCCGCAATTACAAGAAGCATATTTGCCGGCATTTACTGCGGACAGAAACCATGCGGCAGCATTGCAAAACGCAATCCGGCAAGGCTGGGAGCAAGCAGTTGCGGCGGCGCAGTCCATCACACATGACAGGCTGCGTGCGGTGCGTGGTTATGAGGATAAGGAGTTCCAGGAATATGTAAAAGGGTTGCGCAAAAATTGGCGCACGGTTGCTGATAAAATCCAAACCCGTTTGCTGTGTTGTGACAAACAGGCAGAAGCCCATGACCGAATGCTGGTTGCCCCGGCAATGCTTGCGTTAATTCAAACCGTGCGTGCATTCAGCAAGGCGTTTGCCGCGGAAAAATTAAAACATGGCGTTGTGGATTTTGGAGATTTAGAGCATTTTGCCGTCCGTTTGCTGCTGGAAAATGGCAAACCGACTGCGTTGGCAAAAACCGTAAGCCTTGGGTTTGATGAAATTATGGTCGATGAATATCAGGATACCAATGCTGTACAGGAAGCAATTTTCAATGCGGTCAGCCGGGATGGCAACCTGTTTTTTGTCGGCGATGTCAAACAAAGTATTTATGGTTTCCGGCTGGCGAACCCGTATATTTTCCTGAACAAATACCGTGCATGGGCAGATGCGGGAGATGCTGCTGATGGTCAGCCGCGCCGGCAAAATTTAACTCGGAATTTCCGGTCACGGGCACAAGTGCTGGAAGCAACAAACTATATTTTCCGGCAAGTGATGAGTGAATCTTTGGGCGATTTGGATTATACTGACCGGGAAGCCTTATATGTTGGCGCCAATTATCCAGCGCCGCAGGACAGCCGGTATAACACAGAAGTGTTATTATTAGACACTGCAAAGACAGAACCTTTGGACGCGGAACAAGAAGAACCTTTGCAGGATACAGATAAAACCATGTTGGAAGCAGAAATGGTAGCGGCGCGGATTGATGCGTTAATCAAAGAAAAACTGCCGGTATATGACCGCGCACAGGATATTCAGCGCCCGGTAACACCTTCAGATATTGTGATATTATTGCGCTCGGCGAAGCGACAGGCAGCCATTTACAGACAGGCATTAGAAAAATTAGGATTCGGCGCGGAAACCGATGAATCTTCTGGGCTGCTTGCTTCCAGTGAAGTACGTACTATTGTTTCTTTGCTGCATATAATTGACAATCCACGGCAGGATGTAGAATTAATTGGCACATTACGTTCGCCTTTATTTGGTTTCACCGAACAGGAATTAGCAGAAATACGTTTGCTGGATAAAAAAGCGGAATTTTATGATGCGTTACAGCTTGCGGCAGAGCAAAACGAAAAAGCGGCATTATTTTTGCAACAGCTTGCGGCATTTCGCCGCATGGCGGCAGATATGCCGGTTTGCACCTTAATTGAACGATTATATGATATCACAGGTGCGCAGGGGATTTATGGCGCGTTGCCAAACGGCGCCCAGCGGCAAGCTAATTTGTTAGCATTTTTTGAGCGTGCGCGTCTGTTTGAAGAAAACGGAAGTCGTGGGCTGTTCCGGTTCACCGCGCTATTGCGCGGCATGGCAGAACGCGGCGAAGATTGGCAGGCAGTCCATGCGCGTACAGGCGGCGGCATGGTACGCATCATGTCTATCCATAAATCCAAAGGGTTGGAATTTCCAGTTGTTATTTTAGCTGACTGTGCAAAAGCATTCAATGAACAGGATTTACGTGCGCCAATACTGGTACATCCGGCATTAGGGTTAGGGCCGAAATGCCGGGATTTGGAACGTGGCGTCCAGTATCCAAGCATTTGGCGGCAAGCCGCTATTGCCCGCGCACGGCGCGAGGCGGTCAGCGAGGAATTACGCGTTTTATATGTCGGCATGACCCGTGCCAAAGAAAAGCTGATTTTGACCGCCGCAGGCGCGAAATTGGCATCACAAATTGCAAAATGGGCAGCACTCTTGCGGCTTGAGTCATTACCGGCATACGCGTTGACAGAAATGCGGGCATGGCTGCCGTGGTTCATCATACCATTATTACGGCATCCCGCGGGGGAGGAATTACGGGAATTGGCAGGATGCACCGTTTTACCAGACAGCAACGCGCCAAATGTATTTGATATCCATATTTTAAAACCACAGCAAGCGTTAGAAACCCTGCCGCAAGAAAAACAGGTGGAAGTGGCATCGACATTGCTTGCTGTACATACAATTTTGGAATATGAAAGCCCATATTTGCAGGATATCCCGGCAAAACTCACCGCAACCGGCATAAAACGGGGTTATCAGGCGGAGGAAGCTGCTGAAGACACCATGCCGCCGCGTCCGGAAGTGCAGCTGCGGCAACCAATGTTTGACAGACAATCGCGTGGGTTATCCCCAGCGGAACGCGGCACCGCCCATCATTTATTCATGCAGTTCTGCGAATTTGACATTTGTGCCCAGTCAGGGGGCGTCCAGCGGGAAGTAGCACGGATGCGGGAAAAACATATTTTAGCGCCAGAACAAGCAGATTGTATTGAATGCAGTCGAATTGCACGGTTTTTCAGTTCAAAACTGTATCAAGAAGGCTTTGCAAACGCAAAAGTACGGCGAGAATTTAAATTTTCGGTTGTTGTGCCAGCGCAGGAATATTATCCAGTTGCACAAACCGCGCCGGGTGAAACTGTGTTGCTGCAAGGTGTGATTGACTGTTTGCTGGAAACCGAGGAAGGATTTACAGTATTGGATTTCAAAACAGATTGGGTACGCAAACAAGATGCGCCAGCACGTGCGGAAAAATACCGGGAACAGCTTGAAGCCTATGCTAAAGCGGTTGAGGGCGTATTTAATAAACCCGTGACCGGGCGCGTGGTATATTTTTTAGGATTGGGCATGGAAATCTGGCTGTAAGCCGCCATATATAAATAGGTAGCGCAGGGCAATAAAACTGCCCTGCTTTACCGGCGGATAAAAAAATGCGGAAAAATGAAAAAAAGAGTTGACAAGGGGGAGGAAAAGCAGTATACTAATC
>CAJUDU010000098.1 GCA_910584935.1 uncultured Butyricicoccus sp.
TTGCGCACGGGTATACAGCGTATATGCCAGTTTGCGGTTCAGCATCCGGTAATTGCAGACGGCAAATGGCGCAATCACAACAGACCATTGTGAACCTTGTGCCTTATGGATTGTAATTGCATAAGCATGATCCAGTTCATCAAAATTGTCTTCATATATCACATAACCACCGTCGTATTTGACGATAATTTTGGTCTTTTTCTGCCCTTCTTCCGGCGTTTTAATTGCAGTGATGATACCGGTTTCACCGTTGATGATACCCTTCTTCTGATGATCTTCTGTTAATCCCAAAAGACTGTGTTCAGAATACCATGGCATATTATAGTTGTTCTTTGTATGAATGACTTTATCCCCTACTTTGAAATACAGCACCTTTTCCACTGCCGTCCCATCTTCTGCTTTGCAGGAAACCCGTTTTGCAAACACCTTTTTCTCACCAGGTTTATCTGGGTTTATCATTTGCTGCAAACAGTAATTCATAACTTCTGTCCCAATTTTGCTTTTCTTCTGCGGACATAATACCTGCACATTTGCCAGCCCATATTCTTGGACTGACTGCTCAAACAGATTCAGCATCGTTTGCCGGATTTCTTCCGGACTATCCTTTTCTATCACATAAGCATCCCCATCTTGCCCAGATACCATGTTCTTCAATGTCTGCCCTGCCAAAATCCTATTAGCATTTGTCAGGATGCCAGACTTGTCTGTTTGCCGTTTGACAACATCCAATGTCACAGTTTCAATCTTTTGGCTGTCCAAAAGGTCTTTTAATACTGCACCGGGGCCAATGCTTGGCAGCTGATTTATATCACCCAGGATAATGACTTTTGTTGCCGGACTGATATGCTCAAACAATTCGGCTGCCAGCAAAACATCTACCATGGAAAATTCATCGACAATCAAGCAGTCCGCATGAATCCGTTCGTCCTGCTGACGCAAAGACCCATTTTGGATATGCCCTAACTCACGATGGATGGTGAAAGCATCGATGCCGGTTGCTGTATGTGCAACCTGTGCAGCCTTACCAGTTGGGGCTAATATCTTCGCCTTAAAGTTCATGTGCCGGTCTTTGTGCAGCTTTTTCAGTGTTTCAATGATGACATTCAGCACAAAAGTCTTGCCGCAGCCAGCAGCACCATTCAGGATAAAAAGTCCACCTCTTGCCTTGGTGAACCGCAATGCCGCCTGATACTGTTTTTGCTCCAAAACGATGCCTTTTTCTTCACAGATGCGATTCAACACAGCTTTGTTGTTGCGGAAAGAACCAAATTCCGCAACAGAAAGGTCTGCCGCAATGTGGGCAATGGTTTGTTCTGCTCTTGCATAATAACCAAGCATATATAGTTTTTCACCAGATGGTTCAACCTTGCAGATCAGCCGGTTGCTGTCTATCAAAAACGCCAACGCCCTGTGCAATGCCTGTTCCGGCAACTTTATGATTTCATAACGGAATGGCTCTTTTTTGTCGGTTTGCTGCCAATCCATCATCGCTTGGTATAGCTCTGCGCGGGGAATTTCGTTTTCTATGCTGCAATTTTGCACCTGGATGGTTTCCCCTTCAGATTCCTTGTACAGCTTATAGGCTTCCCGGTATCCCAACTTTTTATTGAGCGTCTTTTGGACTTCCTGCATAAAAATGCTTTCCGGCAAATAGCAATGTCCACCCTCATAAGCAGCCCGTTTCAGTGTGCTCAGGATGCCATACATAATCCGCTGTTGACCATCAAAGGGATAGCCATGGGCAAGGGCAGCTTCGTCACATTTTTGGAACGACAACCCTTGAATTTCATCAATCAAAAAATATGGGTTGCTCTTTATCTTGTCCAAAATAACAGCACCATACTGGTCGATCAGCTGCTTTGCAGCAGCATCACCAATCCCATACTCTTTGAGTTTTGAAAATAAATCTTCTGTCGTTTGATGTCGTTTTAGATACGCTCGCCACTTCTTCACCTGCTCTTCAGGGATTTCCAGACTGAACGCAACCCGTTCCGGATGGGTGATAATATCCTGCAGGATTGTTGGTCCATATTTCCTGTAAATGCTGTATGCGGAAGTGTTCAAATCCTCAATGGAAGACAGCACATTCAAAATGGATTCTTTGTTTGCCGGTGTAGCAGATTGATAACTTTTTACCGCAATATCACGCTCACCATGGTATTCCCGGACTGAACCAGTAATCTTGTAATAGCTTCCTGCCGGCAAAGGCGCAGCAAATGTGCCGGAAATCTTAAACCACCGGTCATCTTTCTCTACCAGGTAAATTGCCCAGCCTGTTTTTTCAGCCCAGTATATCTGCTTTTGGATACGCACGATAAACGATACCTTTTCCCCAATCTTATATTGGCTTAACGCTGCATTTTCTTTTGTTTCGGGCGCATAGTTAAATCCGCCGCCTTTTGCCCGGTTTTCATGTCTTGCTGCCACTTCTATCTTCTCCTTTTCCTTTTTTATTTATTATATGCAATACAGATAGTAAAAATTTTGATATCTTCTCCGTATTATAAACTTTTTCGATATATAAACCCTGAAAATATGCAGAAATATCTTAAAATGTACTTGCAATTTCGGTTTGATGTGATATAATATGTATATAGAAAAAGAGAAAGGAAGTGACATTTATGATGCACTTTACATGGGAAATTATCCTCCAGCACCAAAGTGCTGTTTTAGTTTCTTTTGCAATTGCCGTCGCTATGGCGCTGTTCTGTTATAAATCCTGCAAAAAGTTTATATCTTTTGTTACAGGTTACAAACTGGACAGGATCCGAACGATTCTGCTGGCGGCAATGTGCTTATCCTTGGTTTTTATTTTTCAGATGCGAGGTATTATCATGAGTTTTTTCATACTATCAACACTCAGAGGGGCTTGGATTATTGATTATGTTTTTGAAGCGATAGACAGAACCGAATCCCCTTATGTATAAGATATCATGATAAAAATTTTAACCCCATCTGAAATCAGATGGGGCTTTTTGCATATCATAAAATATACGAAATACTACAAATAAAAGAAAGCAGGTACATGATTATGTTGAAGAAAAAGAAAATGACTGTATTGACAGAAGAACAGCAGAAAATGATGAAAAAATTGAATCGACTGCAGTTTATGATTACTGCTGCAAGCTGTCTGATTGTATTTTTGATTCTGTTTTTGAATTTCCAGGTTGCAACAGTACCTTCCTCCTCCATGTATCCAACATTGAAAATTAAAGAATTTGTGCTGATTCACAAACTCAGAAATCCCGCGCAGGATTTGGGATATGGCGATATTGCCACCTTTTATCACCATGAAAATGGCTCCACCAGTATTTTTATTAAGCGCCTTATCGGTAAGCCGGGCGATACTGTAGAAGTCCGAAATGATGCAGTATACCGCAATGGAGAGCAGGTTTTTGAAAATTATCGTTTGGAAGCAGAAACAAATCTGACGATGGAACCCATTACTCTGAAAGGAAATGAATATTTCCTGATGGGCGATAACTGGAATAATTCCGCTGACTGTCGGGTTTTTGGTCCTGTGCTGGCTGAAGACCTGATTGGCAAGGCTATTTTCCATTTTAGCCCGTTTGAAGATGAACGCTGCGAACAGTTTGTATCTTCTGTGCCAGCTGAAATGCGCCATCCAGATTTTGAAACACATTAAACAAGTCTGATTTTCTGCATATAATAGTACAAATATACAGAAAGGATGACATTCTTTGAAACTGCTGAAAAAACTGATTCTCTTTTGCATTGTGTCTATACTGATGCTGAACCTGACTGCTTGTTCCAATATTCTATCGCAAAGTGATTTGACTGAAATCACAGCGGTAACAGGCTGTCGGTTCTCTGTGCCGGCAAAGCTGAAACAAAATTCCGCATCCTATCGAGATTTTACCATTGCTGTTTCCAGTGGGGATTATGCACTGTTTGAAGAATGCTCTGGTAATGAACTTTGTTATTCCAATATGTATCAGCTTATTGACCTGGACAATACTTTTTCCTGTGCTGTGTATTGCCCAAAAACATCGGTGCATTTATCTTCTGTGACGGCTGAAACCGCGCCGGGAACCATTCGAGATTTGCTTGCCGAATTAACTTTTGAACTGCACCCAGCAACAGCGGAGCAAGATGCGGTTTATTATGGCATTGATACCAATACAGAGTTCTATACCAACATGGTATATGATACAGAAAATGCTGTTTTGGATACGCATGATACAATGCAAAAGTACACCATCCCATTTCAGACCTCTTTTTCACAGCAGGTAGAATCTATGGATAGTGGCGCTGCTGCTGCGCAGGTGAATGTTTCCGGTTATGTCGCCCTAATCACTGCTGGCGACCAGCCAACACAAATGATGATGGTTTATCAGGATGACACTGCGAGTTATCCCATTCACGAGATGATAGAATCCTTCCAACATGATGATTCTGTCACTGGCACCGATGTTGTTTTTGACGCAGCAGAAGTGCTTTCCATTGAAAGTGATTCGCTGGATGCCATGAATGAAGCCATTAAACAAATGGATGATTAACAAAGAAACATTCAAAAACCCACTGTCATCACCACAGTGGGTTTTCTCGTGCTATAACATCAGATCATCATCAAAATCATCAGATTCTGTCCAGTTTACAGCATCGGAAGTTGTATCTTCGATAAAGGGGGAAGTCGATAAGAATTTGATATGCTGTGCCCGGAATGCGGCAACATCTTCCCGCATTTCAGACACAATATCCTGATTTTCTGCCGGAAGTCTTTGATATTTTCTGTAATACGCATACAGCGAATATAGCTGTTCTTCTATTTCTGGCATCAGCTCGGATTTCAGCAGCCGGATATAATCTGAAGATGCAATCTGTTTTTTCTGCGCTCCATACAAGGGCAGAACCCATTTTGTCCCATAAACAATCCCATAATTCAAATCCAATCCATCTGCACCATACCGGGCAAATTCCTCGGTCAGCTCTACAACACAATCATGATCCCGGATCGGGATTCCTGTACAATCTATCATCATATTGATCAGAAGAATGGATTGTCCATTCTCTTTCCTCCTCTTGATATTCCAGGAATGCACAAAGCAGCATCCTGCTTTATCATATGCGACCAGGCATGAGGAAAAAGAAGGACAGAAAACAACCATTAGGGAATATCCAAATGGCTGCATATCATAAAATCAAGAGGAAAACTGGCTTAATAAATCCTGTATAGTCATTCCTTTCGCGGTCAATGCTGCCTGCAAAGTGTTGAAATCCTGCAAATCTTTCTGTGCCTGCAGTTGTTTTTGCTGCTCCAGCAAGGATTCATGTTCCTGTTCATTTTTCAGGATTTGACGGGAAATCAAGGTTAAAGATTCTTCCAGTGTCTGTGGGCGTTTTGGTCTTGGCATTATGCAGCATTCCTTTCTTTTCGCATCATTAGGAGGTTTTGATATGAGTAAAGTGACAACAATTCCCAAAATTGAGTGGATACTCAACATCAGTGATGGGGACAGGTTTTATCTGAAAAACAAGATGGATCATCTGTTTACTTATCATAAAGATACGATGTCCATCACAGATGAAAAAGGTGCATACATTTCAGGCGATACTCTGCTGTATATTGTGAATCATCCAGATGAAATTACGGTATATGGGCAAGGCTCCGACGCATTGGAAAGCATGGGTTCCATGATTGCAAAACTCTCATTTATGGCAGTCGTCTTCTTCATTTTATCCATTATTTCTGCCCGTATGCTCCTTATGCAAACCCATCCTGCATGGACACTGCAATTTTTGCTTCCTGTCGCCATGTTTGCTGTCTGTCTGCTTGGGATGGGCGTATGCGGCGGAGTGATTGTGACATCCATACTCCACCACAAAGAACTCATGTGAAATATTGTATGTAATCCCAAAGCAAAATATGCACCAATACAAAAGCCTGAATGCGGTGATATCACTACTTTCGGGGCTTTTTATATGCCTGGCTTGACGCTGAAATTTCTGGGCTAACACTTGATGAAGTCAAAGCATTACAAACCGAACATTAACCATTCAAAGGGCAAGAATCTTAATTTCAGGTTCTTGCCCTTGTTGCGTGTAGCATGGTGTCATTCCGAGAATCGCTGCCGTTTTGCCCAAATTTGTTTCGCCGCTTCCATCGTATGATACGGGTCTTCCAATGCCTTATCTACTGCATGGCTCCATTTCCCAAACCGTTTGAGGCACAATCCACCATGTGCATACTCTCGAAATAACGGTCGTTTTCCCTCTTTGCTGAGAATTAAAATCTGGATATCACTTAGTAATTCCTGGTCAGAAATCATGATATGGCTGTTATGTGTCTTCTTCCAGGTTTCAAACCCAGCGGCTTTTAATGCGTTATTCCACGAACCAAACCGGCGCATAATTGTGGAAAACTGCTCTACATCTGTTGCTATTGGGATGCGTCCCAGCTCTTCTGCTTTGTTTTGAATTTTCTTAATTAAATCATCATTGCTAAGTCCGTTTGCGGTGGCTGGATCCAATCCTAACGCCTGCATTGCCCGATTAAAACTGCCGCCGCCAAAACATTTCGCTATGGCGTTGCCATGCTCCAGCTCTCCCCGTTTTGGTGTGCGTTTATGTTTTTCGTAGAATGCAAAAACCTCTTGCTTGAGTTGTTCTTCTGGCGTAAATCCACCATATCCCAGCGCTTTCAAAGCATTTTTCCATGAGCCATATCGCTTTAGCGCTACCTGATAATGCGGCTGAAATTCCTGCGCCTTTGGAATCCGACCCAGCTCCTCAACCCGTTCATCCAGCTTTTGCTTTAAGGTTTCCGCCGTCACTTTAGGATGATGTGGATAACCAGCCGCAGCCAATGCCTCGTTCCATGACCCAAATGCTTCCACTGCTTGTGCTGCATAGGAAAATTCCTTTTTCCTCGGCACTCTGCCCAATTCCACAGCAGCTTCCTGTATTTTGCGGATAATTGTGCTTTTCCTCATATTGTCTATCACCTCTTGAATTAAAGCTGTTTTTATTATAACACAAAACATCCTGTTTTACACCGTTTGCATATAATAAGTATTATTAAAAATTTCATAGACAGTGATTTGCAGTAAGCGACAATTATCATGTAATTCAGTTTTTTGAGTTGCAATATCTTCTTATCCATGGTATAATTTATGATAATGTAATTGCCTTAATCACCATGTAAACCCTTCAAAAATCCACTACAACCTCCCTCAAAAAGGGGATCAAAGGAGTGAAGGAGAGGGAGAGGGATAAAGGGGCACAAAAGAGAGCAAAAGGCTTATGGCAGTTATGAAAGACTGTCATGGGTCTTTTTATTATTTTGGCGTTTCCCATAATGCAGCGGCGAAGGGTAAG
>CAJUDU010000099.1 GCA_910584935.1 uncultured Butyricicoccus sp.
TCATGTTTCGATTGCATGTGATTTGAGAGGAGCTTTAATCAGCGGTTCCTTAAGTGCGGCTGCGCTGGGCAACGGTAACTGGGGCGAATTTCTCTACTATTTTATTCCGATGACAGCCTACTTTATGGGTGCGTTCATCTCGGAATCTGTGCCCAACTATATCAAATGGCACTTTCACATTCGCTGGGAAACACTGTTTCTGCTGCTGGAAATGATAGCCGTCATCTTTCTGGGGCTGTTGCCGGAAAGTGCGCCTTACCGAATATCCCAGGTGGTGATGAACCTGTTTGCTTCCATGCAGTACAATACATTTCGGCAGGCGGAGCATATTCCGATGGCCACAACATTCTGCACAAATCATCTGCGTCAGGTTGGCATTTTCGCAAGCCGGGCCCTGCGCCACCGGGATAAAAACGCATTCCGGCGAATGCTCGTCCACTGCCGGATGCTTGCAGCCTTTGTGCTTGGCGGAACGATTGCGGCGGTGTTGTGCCGGTACTTGCTGGGAAAAGCAGTTTTATTTACATTAATACCGCTGGCATATCTTTTCATCGACTTTCTGTCTGATGATATTCATTCAGGGCAGAGCCGTCTGGAAAGAAAGCCGGAGGGACATTGAAACTCCACAGATTTGAATTACGGGGCTTATCAACACAACGCTACTTTATATGAGGAGATCTATCATGAAAACTTTTCAGGACGCCAATGCCGCCGCCTTTGGCTGCATGATGGACTAACTGTCCGGCAGATTGCAGAGGATGAAAATATCAAGCACCAAAGCAAGGAACAAGCTCCAGATTTTTTTGAAGAAAATGGAGTAATCGTCCCTGTCAAAACCGTTTCCCAGGAGCGGTAAGTGAAGGGCGCGTTCGTGATACTTTGACAACTGAATACACGGTATTGCAAACACAAAATCTGCGTACCAGCGGCACAGGACACGCTGCCCAGACCGCTTACAAGGAAGGGCAGGCTGTCATGAATGCCCCAGTATACGGACATCATCTCTTGGGCGGATATGTACGATGGTGCGAACCTGGAGCGGTTCACTACAAACCTTGCAATCAGCATAGCATAAAGCAAAAACCTCGTTTCCGAAGAAACGAGGTTTTGTTGCGTCACTCTCGTGATGGTGGAGACGGTGGGGATCGAACCCATGACCTCTTGACTGCCAGTCAAACGCTCTCCCAGCTGAGCTACGCCCCCATATTTTATGTTTTATCATAAAGATTATATAAAAATCCTGCGGTGCTGTCAAGTGTTTTTTGCAAAATTTCACCGCACAAGAAAAAGCCCCCCGGCAAGCTATTTTGCTGCCAGAGGGGTTTTTCTGCCCTTATGGAGAGGTGGGGCATTTATGAGAGATTGTGAGAAACGTGCAGCGGTAAACCTTAGAGGTTTTCATTGAGGAACGCTTCCAGTGCAGCGGCGGCGGCATCTTCATCCGCGCCATCCAGCGTAAAGGTAATGGATTCGCCGCATTTGATACCAAGGCCCATCAGCGCAAACATTTTGCGAGGGTCAATGGTCTTTTCACCCTTGGTAAGGGTTGGGGTTGCGGTAAACTCTTTCAGCTTCTTGACCAGCAAGCCAGCTGGGCGTGCATGGATACCCTGTGCATCCTTGATAACATAAGTGATTTCCTTCATAATTTTCGCTCCTTTTTTTGATGGTTCAAAATGGGGTCATCCCAATTTATTATACGCCATCACAACCGCATCTAGCAAGTGGTTATCGTGAAGACCTGTAATTTCTGCGGCAGCATCGCGCACGCCTTTTTCAGAAATCTTTTCCTGGAGTTCTGCGCTTTGCTTGTCCTCCGGGTTATCGTACCGCAAAGCTGCGCCAATGCCAGTGATTAAATGGTCTACTGGCAAGCCATAACCAGCTGCTGTAGACAATGGTTTGACTAAACGGTCTGTTGGGCTAAGCTTGCGCAGTGGTTCACGCCCAACACGGGTCACATCATCTTGGAGATATGGGTTTTTAAATCTGCCAATGATTTTTTCAATATATGCCGCATGTTTGCCGGCATCAAAACCATGTTTTTGAATCAATCCTGCGCCGCTCTCCTGCATGGCAGCAAAAACAGTGGCATAAATATCTGGGTCTGCAATTGCCTTGTCAATGGTCGGCAGCCCGTGCAGTTTGCCAA
This sequence comes from uncultured Butyricicoccus sp., assembly GCA_910584935.1. Lineage (GTDB taxonomy): Bacteria > Bacillota > Clostridia > Oscillospirales > Butyricicoccaceae > Butyricicoccus_B. The sequence goes on from CAJUDU010000099.1 coordinate 2,153, forward strand.
GGTATGCGGTGATACAATGGGCTGTATTGAGGGTGAACAGCTTGCGTTCAATATAAGCCATCAGGTTGTCCACCAGCGACATACCAGGGATGGATGGAATTTCACCCTTGAAACCAGCGCGTTCCACATCCCATTCAAAGTAGCTTTCCACCACGACATCGATAAAGTTTTCACTTTTAACCGGCGGTACAATGCGGTCTACCGCGCAATCTGGGAAGCCAATATATTCATCTGCAAATGCCTTGCCTTCAGCGCTTAACACGCCATAAACCGCTTCTTTCAGTTGGGAGCTGGCACGGATTGCGTTTTCACACGCGATGATATTCATTGGGGTTTTGATGCCTGCCTGCCGGCGTTTTTCAATCGCCGCGGCAATGGTCGGGGCAATGCGCGGCAGAATCACCAGCCCTACGGCTGTGGTGACAAGTTCTGCCTCTGCAATCACATCGACCGCTTCTGGTTTTGTGGAATCTACACCGCTAATATTTTGGATGGGCTGGTCTTCGCACTGCACATCCATCACATGGACGGTATAGGTTTTATCGGTGTTGATTTTATCAATGATTGCCTTTGCGACATCGGCAAAAACAACATGGTAACCTGCTTGGCTCAGCAATGCGCCAATGAACCCGCGTCCGATATTGCCTGCGCCAAACTGTACTGCTTTTTTCATAATGATACATCCTCCTTACCTGCCGGAGGCGAGGGACAACCGGTTACCCGGCTATCCCCCCTGCCGGTATATGGTTTATCTGCTCGATTTAGCCGAATGTGCGCATAATTTTTTCAACATCCGCATTTTTCTTGAGGTCTTCCAGCAGTTCTTCATCTTCAAGGCTTTCAGCGACCTTTGCCAGCATATCCAGGTGTTCATCGCCAACACCTGCGATGCCAAAAATAAGATATGCTTTTTCACCATCAAAGTCGACGCCATCGGGATACTGCATGACGACAATACCGGATTTCTTTACCGTACCCTTGGCTTCCGAGGTGCCATGTGGGATTGCAACACCCATGCCCATATAAGTGGTGGTCAGGCGTTCACGTTCTACCATTGCGTCAATATAACCGGCATCGACACAGCCGAGCTGATGCAGCAGCTCACCTGCTGCACGGATTGCCGATTCCTTATCAGTGCTTGGCAGCCCAGTTTTGATGCCTTCGCGGAACAGCACTTGTGGTTTATCGGATTTGGGCGCTTCTGCCTGTGGCGCAGATGGGGCAGATGCTGCGCCTGCGCCGCGGTTTGCAAGCTGGTTATAAAGAGAATCCAAGTTGGGGTCTTGCAGGAAATTGCCGATGGTGACCAGCCGCGCCTGTGGTGCGCTCTTAGCGGCGCGGTCTTTCAGGATAACCTGACAAACGACAATATCTGCGTCACCTGGTACATTGTCCACTGAGGTATTGGTAACAACAATGCCAAGATTAAGGGGTTTAATACGGTTGCGGAACTTTGTAGCGCCCATTGCGGATGAGCCCATGCCCGCGTCACACGCAAAGATAATTTTCTTAATTTCGCCATCGCCAAGGGTGACGTTTTCTGCCACAGCAGTGCCTTTTGCCTGTGCTTTCATATCTTTCATTTTGCTTTGCGCTTCATCCAAGCTCTTAACGCCAGTTGCTTTGATGATTGGCGAGGCAATGAGGAACGATATCGCCGTAGCAATGGCAATGCCAAGCAGGGAAACCAGCATAGTATCGCGTGGTGTCATCATCATAAATGCGATAATGGAGCCAGGTGCGGCGGGACCATTGAGACCAGCACCCATAATGGAGAAAAACAAGATAGCAACTGCATTGCCGACAATCGGGGCAATGATAACCACTGGGTTCATGAGGATATAAGGGAAATAAATTTCATGGATACCGCCAAACAGGTGGATAATCACAGCGCCTGGGGCAGAATCGCGTGTGGCACGGTCTTTGGAGAAGAACCAGTAAGCCAGCAGCACGCCCAAGCCAGGGCCAGGGTTGGTTTCCAGCATATACATGATGGAGCGGCCCATTTCCTGCACTTGTTCTGCGCCGATTGGGGTGAATACGCCATGGTTAATCGCATTGTTGAGGAACAGCACCTTTGCCGGTTCCAAGAAAACCGATACCAGCGGCAACAGGCTATGGTTAATGAGGAATGCGACGCCTGCCGACAACACATCAAGGATGACTTGCATAATCGGACCAATGGCGTAATAGCCAATGATTGACAGTATCATACCAAAGATGCCGACTGAGAAGTTATTAATCAGCATTTCAAAGCCTGCGGGCATATTACCATCCATGGCTTTATCAAACTTTTTGATCAGCCAACCAGCCAGTGGACCCATTGCCATAGCACCCATTAGCATAGACGGGCCTTCCGTGCCGCCAACGCCCGCGATACAGCCGATAACAGCAATCGCGCCCATCACGCGACCACGGTCACCGCCAAACATATAACCGCCTTGCGCTGCAATCAGGATTGGCAGCAAATAATACAGCATAAACGGATGGATCGAGGCGAGATCTGCATTTGGTATCCAGCCTTTTTCAATGAATAGTGCCGTGATAAAGCCCCACGCGATAAAGGCGCCGATATTCGGCATGACCATACCGCTGAGTGCTTTGCCAAACCGTTGCAATCCATTTTTCATTTTCTTACATCTCCTTTTTACTCTCTTCTTTGCCTATGGCACCGCCCTCTCTGTATGGCAGCACCGCAGGGTTTCTGTATGGGAATTGGAGTAGTTCCCTTCTGCTGTATTTATTGTACAACAGGCAACTGTCGATTACAATCAAATGATATAGCAATTTTGGCAACAGGCAATGGTGACAAGGACAGGTTTTTACGCATTTTCACCAAAGCAGCAAGCTGGCTTTGTATATTTTGCCCAAGTCAGGTCAGAAATATGCCAAGGTACCAGCCATGCTAAGGCACCGGCATCCCCTGTCCGGCATAGGATAGAACAGGCAGTGGGACTGTATGAATATCCCATCTGCCGAATCCACAGAAATGGAGGAGTTTTCTTCTTATGGATAGAAAACAGCTTCGCCCTGTCTTTAGCGGGGAAGACCCATCGCTGCCCTGGCCTGATTGCAGCGATATCAATGTGCCAGCGCAGCCTGGCACAGGCCCGGAAGGGCTGCCCACCCCTGAAGTCCCCCCTACCAGTGACGGTTCTGATACAGGTTCCCGGTTGCCAAGCGACAGCATTGACCCGCGCCTATTGGCGCTGGCAATGGGTTTTGTGCCTTACCAAGCATGGGAAACACCATATGAGTTTGATGTTGCCTTAAAACGCGGCAGTATTTTTCCCTCACTGGATAAGCCGTTTTTGGGAGAGGAGGCGGTTTCACAATGAGCGACCGTGAAGCGTTATTGCAGCAAGTGCGGATGTATGATTTTGCACTGATTGACGCGACCTTATTCCTAGATGGGCACCCAAAGGATGCCGCTGCGCTGGCTTATCATAATAAGGTAAAAGATTTATATGAGCAGGCAGTGCAGAAATATGAATCAAGTTTTGGACCCTTGAGCATGAAACATGCTGGAGGGATGGCAAAATGGAACTGGGTTGATGACCCATGGCCATGGGAAGGAGCGGATAATAAAAATGACAACCTTATACGGGTCATCATTTTTTCGTATATATGCGGATATAAACATACTGATTTTGATGTTTTTATACCGATTTTTGAACCTGTAATTCTGAATTGCTTTCTAGGTCTGTATCGCTGCTTACCGCTGAAAAACCGGGTTTATCCGGCAAAAGTGTTGCACTTGCTGTTGCACCAAAGGCAGCGATTTTTTGGGCTGCCGCACTGAACGCATCATCAGACATATGGGTATAAATTCGTGCGGTCAATTCAATGCTGCTGTGCCCCATCAGCTCCTTTGCGATATTGATAGGCACACCAGCGGATTGTAAATCTGTACAATACGTGTGGCGCAAACAATACATCTGCAAGTCTTTGGGCAGGACAGATTGCTGGATGATAAGCTTTCCCTCATGAGAAATATATTTCGCTCCCATGTTGATATCAAGACTGCGCTTAAAAGATTTCCACCCTTCTTTTATTGCCATATGTGTATAATGGTTTAGTCGGGTTGGGCGGAATACATAGCCGCGTTCTGGGAGCCTTGGCATAAGCCTTACCCAAAACTGCGGTGGGACTGGGATAAGCCGATCCCCTGTCGCGCTTTTTGGCAGACCAATTGTCCCATCATTTTTTAAGGCGCGCTGGATATGGATTGTATGATTAATCTGGTCTATGTCCTCCCAACGTAATGCCGCAGCTTCCTGCGGGCGTAATCCACACCAAAGCAGCGCCTGTATAAATAGCCCAAAGCTGTGCCAATCCGCAGTGAAGATAATGCAGCGGCGTTCTTCTTCGGTTAAACTGCGATGCGTCCCGTTCACGGACTTCGGGATAAATAAGGATTCCGCCGGATTATCGCGAAGCAGATGGTCGCGCACAGCCTGCGCAAAAATACGATACATCAAATGTCGAAGCTTTACATAATAATCTTTTGAACGTCCTGGTTTGGCTGCGAAGATTTTTTGCAGGTTAGTTGGTCGGATATCTTTTAACCGCATTCGCCCAACCGCAGGGATTAAAACCTTTTCAATGCGGGACTGCAAATTTAAATATGTTGGCCGCTGCACGGTATTCTCCATATAAGTTGGAAGCCAAATACGGGCGTATTCAGCAAATGTTGTGGATGGGCTGATAATCTCGCTGGTTACCTCTAGTGCATGTTGCTTCAGAGCTGCCCGTTTATCCGCATCACGCTGGGATTTCGCTGACCGGATATAATATCGCTTGCCTTCAAAAGTAAACGTTGCGGTAAACAGTTTTTTCTTTTCGGACATAAAAATAACCCCTTTCTATTCATATAAACATATGATAAAATAGGGGTACTGAGAAGTGTAGAAATTTTTCAGTACCCCATATGAATCCCGTTCATGGTTGCCGCCGTGAGCGGGATTTTTTTAGGTGCGCCCGGCGAGCGCACGTTCTAACGGGTGAAAGTCCCGAATCCGCCCG
>CAJUDU010000100.1 GCA_910584935.1 uncultured Butyricicoccus sp.
CCACCGAATACATTTTTATATTCGCCTTTTGCCGGTTCAATCACAAGGAAACGGATATCCTGCCGGCTGAGTTTATCCAGCATCTGATAAACTGTATTTGACTTGCCAGAGCCAGTGGAACCTGTGATAAATGTGTGCATCGCTAGGGAATCTAATCCAAGGGGAACTTTTGTGCCGGTATGGCTGCCGATTCCGGATATTTCGCCTAAAACAATCCCATTGGAGGGATCCTGGGTATGATATTGCACCACTTCTTTCCCAAATTCAGCGTGTTCAATAATTGGGAAACCGCAAACAGAACGCCGGGGAAGCCCCATATGAATTGCCAGTTCATTACTGCTCACCAGCGATGAAGCAGTAACCGGAAGTGCTGTATGTTCAGAAGAATACTGGAACACAGGATGGATAAAGTTTGTAATATACTCACAAATCATGGGAAGCTGTTTTGCGTGCTGACGTCCCCAGAAATTGATTGCAGATGTTTCAATCCCAGACTTTTCGCCTTTCATAATGGCTTTATACGTACCGGCTGCCATTTCGGCAGTTTCCTGGCTGTCTGACAGGAAATATGCTGCGCATTCCCACATTCCAAGGCTTTCGCATTCATTCAGCCGTTTCAGCTGCAGATCAATGCGTTCTAGAATATTTGTAAGCGTTTTATTCTGCATGGATAACTGCATATTATCCGAAGTCCCTGTGGATTGTCCCCAAGTCTGTGTTTGTGTACTGCTTTCACTTTGATTTGTGGCGTATGATTCCCCAGTTGTTTCAGAAACATTTTCCGTATAACTTTCTGATTCTGAACTGCCATTCGTAGTTGTTTTAGGATTCAACGCACTAAGCCCTGCACTTGCTGCTATAAGTCCGCCAGCGGCTACCAAACTTGTCCCGCCAGTTAAAGGCGCAGTAACAAGACTTGCTACACCAAGTGCAACTGAACCGATAGACTTTACTGCTGTTATTTTTGTATCTGCTTTTGTATCAGATGCGTTGGTGGATGTATTGCGCGTGGTGCTGTGCCCTGTCTGGGAAGACTGGTTTGTACTGTGTGAAGTGCCTGTTGTGCTTCCCTGGGAAAGGGCATCTGATATTGTAATCGCAGAATTTGTGCTATAACTCACCTGCATATTGGCAAATGGAGAAATAGACGTATAAATAGATTCATATGCTTTGCGAATTTCAGCAAGCTGGTCTGAAGATGTACTTTTTGCCAATATCACTGCAGTATATTCTTGCCCCTGCATGGCGAGTACCAGTTTTTCAAGCCCCTGCAGGAAGCTATCATTTTCCTTGAAGTCCTCATCCTTATTCTGGGCGACACAGGAAACACTGGTGATATTTTTAGAACAGATGCCCGCAAGGAATTTTTCCGCTTCCGGGTCAAGCAAATCTTTTGTTTTAACGCCTGGAAATTGCCCACATAGCGCGTTTTCCAAGGTTGCTTTTAAAGATTTTGTGGTGCGTTTATTATCAAAAGAACGCACACCCATATAAAAATCGGTTTTCCTGCCATCGCTGTCAGCGATGATAAAAATACCACAGTTCAGGTTTTGCACAGCACTGAAAACAGAAGCAAATTTATAAGTTGCGTATTCTTCACGCTGATAAACCATTTCTGTAATTTTAAACAAGCGGATTTGCCCAATTTGTTTCAGGCTGTCATCAAGCGGGATAACCTCCAAATCTGTTAATTTGGAAAGGTAATTTTTCAGGATAATATCATCCACCAGTTTGCTGGCTTCTGCCAGCTGGGCATGGAGTGAACCATACTGCGGTGCTTTGGAAAGCGAGTTTGGATCAGGGGAAACAGCGTTTCCCCTGCCGGTTGCCAAAGCAGATTGTGTATTTTCGCGGTTTTGGCGCTGATAATCGGATTCATGCCGAAAGCCTTTTTTCCCTCTGGTGAGGTCTACAAAATCGCTCATGTGCTTAACCTCTGTCTGTCATAGTTATGATTGCCGCAGCGCCAGCGCCGAACATAGCACCAGCTGTAGCACCAACCAATGCTGTACCACTTGCAACAGTTGCAATGCCAGCACCTATAACACAACCAATAGCCGTACCTATTGCAATCGTAGCCCCTTTATGAACAATTAAGCCGGCTTTTTCATCCTCTAGCTTTTGTTCCCCATAAGACTTGGGACCGCCTTTTCTTGACGTATGAGAAGTTGCTGAATGTCGTGCATTTCGGGAGACTTTCTGATCAGGAACGGGGTTCAGATAACGGACAACTCTCTTAAGATGCGCCAAACGTTCTTTGGAGAAATTATCAACGACCTTAACCATCAATGTATTCATATAGTCTTCTGTCCATGACGCTTTGTCTTCAATCAAAGTTTCTCCATCATAAACGTCATACAAACCTTCAACATTTCGTGCTAATCGTGTCATTTCATCAAAATCCGCAAATGTTGGATCAAAAAGAAGGCTGTTCTTCATCATAATGCGGATACCTAACACATCGTTTTTGGCAATGTTCTCCTTGAAAAGTCCTGTAACTGACATATGATATCTCCTATCTCCTTAAATTCCAAGTATGGATTCAACTTCTGCTTGAATTTTTTCAAGCCAATCCAGTTTCTTGTTAGCTGCTTTTATTTCCTTTTCTTTGTCTTCCTTACTACCCATACATGACTTCAACTCACTAGTCTTTTTCAGCAGTTCTTGATTGAGACGTTCAAATTCTTTTTTGAAATTCTCAGCAATTTTTTTAGACTGCTCAACAGCATATTTACATGCTGCATCACCATTTTGGCGTAATGCCTTCTCTGCTGGTTCGAAAAGATTCTGTCCGAGTTCTTCACCTTTAACACGCTTCACAGTTTTATACTTTGTGCGATAATAACCCTTTTCCTGAAACCATGTCCACGGTTTGTACCACTTTTTGTCTGTATTTTCAACCTATTCTTCACCATCTTTGACTTTTTCGTCAAATGAAATTTGTTTGATATCCATATCACGTGTGAGGCTGGCACCTATTAGTTTTAAAGGATCCAGATCAAGTTTATGCTTTGATGAGTCCAGTTTCAGTTCTTCGGTTAAGTTTTCTAATTTTTTACGATATTGCTGAAGCAATTCTTGATTGGTGGTAATTAACGTCTGACGAATCAGCTCATCCAGTTCAGATTCAAAATCGATATCCAATTTTCTGGCATATTTTTCAAGACGAACAGCTTCCAATTCAGCTTCTGAAAGTGTAAACAGATCATCTGTAATTTCTTTAATACGCTTGCTAATATGCACCTGATATTTGCTCCTAATTTCTGTTATGGTTTTAGATAGTTCCGTTTTAACTTTGTCAACTGACTTATCTACCTCGGCTTTAAATTTTTGTCCTTCTTTGACATCCTTGATTTTAGATTCAATCAGCGCAATCTGCTTAAGAATATGCTTGTGTTCCTCGATTTTATCAGCGATTTCTTTTTTGGTTTCTTCTATGTATGCCCATTCAGCTAATTTCTCCTTAAATGTTGCCACTAAGGAGCGGATCTTCGCTGTTTTCGCGTATTTTTGAACATACTGCCGGATTGCAGCTTCAATCGAAACAATACCACTGTGGATGAGTGCAGTATCTGGATTCGTAAGGGAATCGCCAGCTTCTTCTTTTGCCGTTTCTAGCTGTTCGTCTATTTCCTTACAGATGCTCTGTGGCAGAGAAGCATATGTTTCAAAGTGCTTTTGCGGGTCACGATTCAATTTTTTGATTTGTGTTTCTGTATCATCAATTGTATCATCATCCAGTTCTTCTCCACTCTGCATTAACCGAATATTCATCGCGGGAAGTGCTGCTGCGGGGAAAATATTAGGGTTGTGGATACCTGGTTCAGGCTCATCTTCCGTTCCCGGATTCTCCAAATAGCCACGAATGCGACCCAATGTAGCCTCCATCGTGCCGTCTTCTTTTTTACGGTTATCCAGCTTATTTACAACAAACAAAAAGCGGTCTTTTGACTGTTTGCCACCTTTCGACATGCTTTCTACAACCTTGGCAATTAACGCCTTATCATCGTCTGTACCAAATTCGCTGGTTACAATATAGATGACAAGCGTTTTGCTTGACTGATTCAAAAAAGCGTTTTGTACTTTTCGATGTTCACGGTTGCGAGCGTTATTCGGACCTGGTGTGTCAACTAAAACCAATGAAACATCATCAGAAGTAACAAAAGGAATATTCCCTTCGATTCTGATTTCTGAAACTTGTTCATCCTGATTCAGGCGATTCATAGTTTCAAGGTTCAGATTATCGTAACTTTCGATATGTTTCCCCTCTTTATTATAGACTTCCGCACGAAATGGTATATTATCCTGTGAAACATCTTTGATACGTGTGATAATTGCTGTGCAGGCTTCCGCTGCGGATGGCATAAGTTTTGTGCCAAGCATTGCGTTGATAAGGGTCGATTTACCCGCACTCATAGTTGCAACAACACAGACCTCAAAATCAGAATCTTTTGCTTTATCAAAATTATCTTTAAGCTCTTTAACCTGTTCGGGGTCAAAAGGGCAGTCGGAGCTTGTGATTTTAGCCACTACTTTATCAATCAACTTTTCTTTATCAGTAGTTTCTTTTGCTGGTATGCGCTCAATTGTAGCGGAAAGTTCACTATTTTCGGCAGCTTCTGTCATTATAGCGACTAAGTCGTTATAATCAAGCAGTGTGCCATGAAACTTGATTTCAAAATCAGTAACATTACATTCATCTAGTAAAATATGGGGTAACTCCTCAACCCAATCTTGAAAGTGGACACCTTCACCATTGTCAGTACCTTGGAATACTAACTCGTGAAGTCTACTGTTTTCTGCTAACGCTTGTCCATCAATTGTCACCTCGGTTTCAAGTTTGTAGGGATTGTACTTAATAAACACCTTTTTCATTTCGTTATCCTCCAATTTTTCTGTTATCGCCGCACATAATCTATGCGCAAAGGTTTTTTTGGGATTTTCAGAACAAGACGTTCTGGCTTTTCATTTTTCTGATGCAATGAACCATTCACACACTCATGGAAAAGGATATGTTCCAGCCCATATAACCCACATCGTATGCTAATATCGGTGATTTCGTCTTTATCAGCAGATATTTCAGGGCGTGCATAGTATTGTGAAAGATCATATTTAGGACGTCTAAATTTCTTTGACAGCATATCAAGAGAGTCATTTTCATCCTCATCAAGTAGCAATCCGTTCACTTTTTTCTTAATCAGCAGGGCACAATATGCCGATATTGGGCAGATAATTGGATTTTCATACCCAAGTGCGCATAAATCCTTCCGGATATCCTGTATGCTTTCTTCGATAGAATCTTCGCCAGACTGGAAATTATCTACCTTATTTAAGACAAAAATTGTTTTCTTTTTCGGCACTGTTTCGGATACAAACCGCAGATATGCAAATTCATCATCCGTTCCAAGATAGTTTGCATTCAGCACATAAACCAGCCAGTCATAGGATTCTTCTGTCAATGCTTTTTTGGTAAGTCTGCCATGCTCACGATGGATTGCAGAATTTACGCCAGGGGTATCAATGATACAAACTCGGCTGTCATATGGCGTTATCATATGATAATAAGAAGCAATTTGACGCAGCCCGGCATTTTCAGCTTCTGACAGTGTTGTATCTGCCACGCCAAATTGAATAGAGGGATAATATAAATCCACAAATCCATCCTCAAATGGCTTATTATATAAATGGCACAGTGTTTTTGTACAGGCTTCTTGTGAAGTACGGACAAGCGGCTTCCCAATAAGTGCATTGATAAGGGTTGATTTGCCTGCGCTCATATTTGCGGTAACCAAAATTTTTGTTAATGGCTTATTCAAAAAAGCACTATTTTTTTGCCAACAATCCACTTGGATCTCTGCTAATTCCATTCCTGGTTCAAGTGCTTTTCCATGATAAAGTGCATCAAATAATAGGTTGCATTTATCATGATAACGTGCCGAATAAAAAGATTTTATAGCATCAAGAATTTGTTTCCCTTTTGTTTCATCATGAAAGGCGCATAAAAACAGGCAGTCTGCGACAAAAACAAACCGATAGGAAAAAAACTTAAAATGCCTGAATTTTATCGAAGCAACCTTACGGATAATCGGTTTTGCTTTTTCGGCTTCGGATGGGGAATATATAGAGGTATCTGCAACTGTACCAAGAAATATGTGGCAATATTTTTGCCATAGTGCATTAGGCAATTGTTCTGCATTACAATATGTATGAACAAAATAATGCAGTGCCTGAAGATATTGTGTTTTATAGGTGCTGGTTTCATGTAGAATAGGGTGCATTTCTAAATACAATGCAATTCCAGCAAGATCGGTATATTGATTTGGTGTTTCGGTATGTTCCATCAAGTGATTCCTTCCATGTTGTCATATAACAAAATTCAGAGTTGAAAGCCCAGGATGAAGATATTACTGGGCTTTCAACCACAGCATTTAATCATTATAAAATGATTTTATTTTTTTACAGCATTGTAAATTCCGCCTGCTCCTTTTAATACAGTATCTTTTGCGATAATTTTTCCAACTTCTGAAATATCGCCTTCGCTAACTGCATTTACAATTTTTGCTGTTTTATTCACAGTGCTAACCGTTTTAGCGGCATTAACGACAGGTGCTGCTGCTGTTGCAGCTGAACTTATGGCAGCGCCAGCAGCACTGGCTGCTCCTGTGAGCGCAGTACCAGCAGCGGTTGCCGCACCAGTAACAGCGGCACCTGCGGCGGCGGCAGTAGTTCCAACAGCAGCAGCGGCGCCAGCAGCAGTAGTAGCGGCAGCTGTTCCAATAGCGGCAGCAGTTCCGGCAGCAGCTGCCGCTGCACCTCCGATTGCTGAACCAAGTGCAGCAAGTCCCCCAATTATGAATGGTAATGGCATAAATAGACCTCCTTTAATTTTTGACACGCGTCAATATTCATTTGACGGTATTCATCGTAACTCATTTGCGCTTGAAACCAGACATATGCCGCATTGATATCACATTTTTGCGGTCGTTTTTCATAAATACTGCAAAGACGAGTCTGACGATTAAAATAACGGCATGTTCCAGTTCCATTGTCTAAGAGTCTATCCCGAAATTAACGATGAACACGAATGAGCTTACGCCAGACAAT
>CAJUDU010000101.1 GCA_910584935.1 uncultured Butyricicoccus sp.
CGGATTCGGGACTTTCACCCGTTAGAACGTGCGCTCGCCGGGCGCACATAAAAAAGGGTTTCTAAGGTGATTTAGAAACCCTTTTTTTTCTGTTTATCGGAACCGTGAAAATACAAATTTTCCTGAATCCGTGAAGTCATTTTCCGTCCAGCCGCCATTCGGCGATACCCCTGGCATAAGTGCTGCGGAAGTTTCCGCTTTGTCACATAATGACCAATTTGCCCAACTGATTCCGCGTGCGGCTAAGAAGTCCAGCCATACTGCCGCATCTTCCAAAAAGACTCCGCCGCTGCCATCTGCACAGCTGGTGCCCCATTCACTGACAAATACCGGCAACCCTTTTTGTATCACATCATCAATGCGCTGGCGCAGGTCTGCGCCATGCGTCCCCGCGTAAAAATGCAGGGTATACATTAGGTTTTCCCCCACAAGCGGGTCAGCCGCCGCAAAGTGCAAATCCTGGCTCCATGTGCTGCTGCCAACCAAAATAACCGCCTTTGGCGATTTTTCTCGAATTGTGCCAATCACAGCTTCAGCATATGGCTTGATATCCTGTGACCAGGATACATTACCATTTGGTTCGTTACAAATTTCATATAATACCGCAGGGCTGTCCTGGTAACGCGCTGCCATTTCACTGAAAAAGCCTTGGGCTTCATGCAAATACGCCATTGGATTGCCGTCAGACAGGATATGCCAATCAATAATGACATACATATCATTGCGGATTGCAGCATCCACCGCCTGAATGACTTGCTGTTTAATGGCTGGCTGTGCCAAATAACCGCCCTCTCCAGTATACATCGCGACACGGAATAAATTCGCCCCATAACCTGCTGTCGACCGGATTGCGCCTTCTGATGCAAACTGCCCATACCATTGCATCCCATGGGTGCTCATGCCGCGTAAAACCACTGGCTGCCCAGCCGCATTGCAAAGCTGTGTGCCCTTCACTTGCAGCCAGCCATTTTGGGATACGCCGCCTTGTATCGGCGATACAGAAGGCGCTGGCGCCGGTTCTGCGGGCACTTTGCCCGGCGCTGCCTGCGTCGCGCCGCTGGCTTTTGTGATGAGAATACACGCTTCCGCACGGCTTAACCCATCATGTGGGCGAAAATTGCCTGCGCTGTCGCCTGCTACAATGCCGCTTGAGTAGGCTGCCAGCACTGTTTCATAATATCGCCCATCCAGCGCCCCAAAGTCCGCCATCTTCCGCGATTCTGTGTTATAATCGCCATGGGCATTTGGCAAAAAGGCTTTCATCAGGATTTTTACCGCCAACTGCCGTGGGATTTGGGTATCATAATTGCTGCCTGTCGGTGGTAATTCATCCCAATCCGCCCAACCTTGCAGCCGTACTGCTTCTGCCATGCCTGCTGCCCAATGGTTTGTTTGTGGCTGCATTGGCGCAAGCCCTTTGCACCGCGCAACCACAGAAGCAAATTCCGCATGGGTAATCATTGCATTTGGGCGGAATGTACCATCTGGATAGCCGGACAGCCAGCCAGACTGTGCCATTTGTGTCACTGCGTTGTCATACCAACTGCCCGGCTGCACATCGGTAAACGCCATTTGCAGCCCGACAAAGCAAAGCAATAAAATTGCAATCAGTTTCTTTTTCATTTAGATGCCTGCCTTTCTGGGCATTATTGTTTTTTATGCCGTTTGAGCACTTTCGGGATAAACTGGCTGGCAAATTTCCCTTTGCCACGGCCTTTGACATAAAAAAACCCAATGACTGAAAATACAACCGCCCCAATAAAATTGACCAGCAGGTCTTTCATCGTATCAATCAGCCCAATGTCAATATAGCCGCCATATTGGGCAATCCAATCCTCACCGTTTACCATTAAAGATTCAATCTGCATATGCCCGACACGGTTCATTCCTTCCGGGTCAAACATGACCGAATGGATGCTGTTCACAATCCAATCCTTCTGCATATCCATGCTGAAATGGGTATCCATAAAAAATTCAAAAAACTCCCACAGCACCCCAACCGTCATGGAAAAACAAAACGCGACAAGCGCCAAAAACAGCGGTGATAATTTGAATGAAAAATGTTTTGACCGGTTAAAAATATCCACCAGAGCAAACCCAATTGCTGCCATTAAAAAACCATTCATGGTGTGCAGCATAGTATCCCAATAGGGGATACGGGTATAAAAAGAATTGACCTCGCCTAAAATTTCAGCTGCAAAAATAAAACAATAGATAATGCCTTCTAAAACAGGCGGCAGGTCAATATCTGTGCGCTGTTCAATAAAGGTCGGTACGCCAAATAAAACCAGTGTCAGCACACACATAAACATCCCTTCATAGTTGCCCATAAACCATTGGCGGATTAAGGTGCAAAGCACTAAAAAGGATAAAATGCCGCGGATTGTCCAGCGGCGTTTTTTATTGCGCATAATGATTCACTTCCAATTCAAACAAGAAAACCCTCTAAAGGCAATAGCCTCCAGAGGGCTGCGTTCCTTTTTCCCTTATTCGATGCCTTCTTCTTCACCCTCTGTGCGGGTATTAAACGCATAATCCGGGCATTTTTCTACTGCTTCCGGCTCTGTTTCATAAGGGCACAGGCGGACACGGCCTTCTGTTTCTGCGAGTGCAACGCAAATCTTTGCGCCAACAGCATCCCTGCGGCGGAATGCGCACCAAAGTTTTTTCATATTGGTCTTCCTTTCCATTCATTGATGCAAAACAGTTTGGTTAAGTAAGGCAGCACCCCTTTTTCAAAAAAGGGTAAGCTGATTATTACTATTCTAGCATGGCTTTGCAGATTTCTCAAGCTGTATCCCCGCTTTTTTTCATAAAAAAACAGTTTCTCTGTGTTTTTTGATGGCAAGTCAATCAACCATTCGGGATTGTTACCGGTATCCTCCATAAAATACAACGCCCATAGCAAAAAAATTTGCTTGCCGCCTTGCATACACCCCCGCCTTATGTTACCATAGGAGTGTGATGAAAAATAAAGTGTGAATGAATTTCTCCCGATGAAAGGGTTGTCATTTTGTGAAAGATTTTCAATACTATAAACTGTTGAGCGAACAATATCCTACCATAGAATCTGTTTCTGGCGCAATTGTTGGCATGACCGCAACTTTAAGCCTGCCTAAAGGCACTGAATATTATTTTAGCGACCTGCATGGTGAACATCAGGCATTTATCCATTTGCTGCGTTCAGGTTCTGGGGTAATCCGGGATAAAATCGAAGCTTTATTTGCCCATTCTATTTTAGAATCCGACCGTGCGGAACTCGCCGGTCTGATCTATTACCCAGATGCTATGCTTGCTTATAAGCGGCGCACCTGCACACGTTTTGCCGAATGGTCAGAATTATCCATTGGACGGCTGGTGCTGGTCTGCCGGGATGTATCTGCAAAATATACCCGCAGCCGGGTGCATAAAGCAATGGATCAGAATTATTCCTTTCTGATTGATGAACTGCTGCAAACCGATGATACCGATCCGGATAAACGGCGTTATTTTCAGGAACTGATTGCTACAGTTGTCAAAGCTGGCGTATCCGACCCGCTGATTACTGCACTGTGCCATCTTATACAACAGATGACCGTTGACCATCTGCATATCATCGGCGATATCTTTGACCGCGGACCGCGGGCGGATATGATTATTGATGAACTGATGAAATACCATGATGTGGATATCCAATGGGGCAACCATGATATCAACTGGATGGGCGCAATGAGCGGCAACCGCGTCTGTTTATTCAACGTGCTAAAAATTGCAATCAGTTACAATTCCTTTGATGTGCTGGAAGATGGCTATGGCATCAACCTGCGCCCCTTATCCATGTTTGCAGCGGAAACCTATCAGGATGACCCCTGCGAACGCTTTCAGCCCCATGTGCTGGATGAAAACAAATATGACCCAGTTGACCCGTTGCTGGCAGCCAAAATGCACAAAGCAGTTGCCATTATCCTGTTTAAACTGGAAGGGCAACTCATCCAGCGCCACCCGGAATATGGCATGGGTGATCGTTTGCTGTTGGACAAGGTAAATTTTGAAAAGGGCACAGTCATGGTAAATGGAACCGAATATCCAATGCTGGATACCCGTTTCCCAACCATTAACCCCGCAAACCCATATGAACTGACCGAAGCCGAAGAAAACTTGGTGGAAAATACACTGGCATCCTTCCGCCACAGCGCGCGCCTGCGCCGGCATATTGATTATATTTATTCCCATGGCGGTATGTATAAAGTATCCAATAACAACTTATTATACCATGGCTGCATCCCCATGACTCCCGATGGCAACTTTGATACTTTGGAACTGAATCATGGGCATTTTTCCGGCAAAGCCTTGCTGGATCACCTGGATTCACGAGTACGGCAGGCTTATTATACCAGTGACAGCAGCAGCGTTGACCTGATGTGGTATTTATGGTGCGGCGCAAAATCACCGCTGTTTGGCAAAGACCGGATGACAACATTTGAACGTTGCTTTATTGCGGATAAATCACTGCACAGTGAGCCGCGCAACCCTTATTACCAGTGCTACGAAGACCCTGCACAGTGCCGAAAAATTCTTGCGGAATTTGGTTTGGACCCAGACTATTCCCATATTGTCAATGGGCATGTTCCAGTTAAAAATGGCGAAAATCCTGTGAAAGCAGGCGGACGTCTATTTGTCATTGACGGCGGGATTTCTAAGGCATACCAGTCCAAAACAGGTATTGCAGGATATACGTTAATCTTTAATTCTCATAATATAGAACTTGCGGAGCATCGTCCGTTCCAACCCGCTGATGATACCCACCCAATGGCGCAAATGGACTCCACAGTCCATGTGGTAGAGCGAATGCCCAGCCGTAGGACAGTTGGAGATACCGATGCAGGCAATGGCTTCCGTGAAAAAATTGCGGATTTAGAAGCCTTACTTGCCCTTTACCGCGAAGGGATGCTTGGCGAACGGTTCCAATAAAAAAACCGGTTCGCTGACTCGCGGATATAAAACTGCCCCCTTATTATCTCATTATTACATTTGGAATCCCGGGATGGCTTGGAAAGTGCTGTCCCGGGATTCCGCATAAAGTCAGGATGGATATTGTCCGGATAATCATATTGTTTGCCGCACGCCAGAAAACTGGTATACATACAACACAGTGGAAAAATAGCAAACCCTTTTGTTCCCACACAAGCAGAAAGACGGAAACCTTATCCGAAACCTATATTTTTCCCATTAAAATGCGCAAATTATTACTGATTTTCCCCCTTACGCCCAACGCATATGTATGATATAATGGGAAAAACACGGGATGCACATATTCCCGTTTGGAAAAGTGAGGGAACCCTTATGAAATTAAAGTTTGGTATGGTTGGCGGCGCTGGTGGGTTTATTGGTGATGTTCATCGCCATGCGGCATTGATGGATGATTTAGCCATCTTAACTGCGGGCTGTTTCTCGCGGGATATGGAGAAAAGCCGTGCTTTTGCGGAAAAATGGAACATCACTGACCCTTCCCGCGTTTATGCAAATTATACGGAAATGGCAGAAAAAGAATCTGCCCGGCAGGATGGCATTGATTTTGTTTCCATTACCACACCAAATGATACCCATTATCCCATTGCCAAATGTTTTTTGGAACATGGCATCCATATCATGTGTGATAAGCCGCTGGCACTCAATGCCGCGCAGGGGTATGAACTGGCTGCCCTTGCAAAGGAAAAAGGCTTGCTTTTTGGCATTACCTACACCTATACTGGTTATGCCATGGTGCGGCAGGCGCGGGAAATGATAGACGCTGGCGAAATTGGCAAAATCACCTGTATCCAAGGCGAATATCCACAGGAATGGCTTGCGGTTTCCTTGGTATCCGGCAGTTCCGAACAGGCAACTTGGCGGCAAGACCCGGCACGTTCTGGGGCATCTGGCTGTTGTGCAGATATTGGCACCCATGTGGAATGCCTGATTTCTAAAATGACAGGGTTGCATCCGCGCCGTGTGATTGCACGGTTTGACAGCATTCCCGCTGATATCCCGCTGGAAACCAATGCACAAATGATGGTGGAATTTGACGGCGGTGTCCCAGGTATGATCTGGACATCCCAAATTGCTATGGGGCACGAAACCGAACTGACAATCCGGATTTTCGGCGAAAAGGGTTCTATTGAATGGAGTCATTTAAAACCTTGGGAACTGCGTGTCACCCGCATCAACCAGCCGCCACAGGTATATACCAATAACCGGGATTATTTATATCCGGCAGCAAAAGAATTATGCCGCTTGCCTTCTGGGCATATTGAAGGGTTTTATGAAGCCTTTGGCAACCTGTACCATGGCTTCTGTGTCAACCTGATTGCCAAGAAAACCGGCGGCGACCCAGGCACATTCCGTTACCCAACTGTAGAAGATGGCGTGCGCGGGCTGGAATTTGTTGATGCCTGCCTAGAATCTAATGCAAAAGATAATATCTGGGTAACTGTCGGACAAGGGTGAAAATACTAAAATGCCTGCGGTTTGGGAAATTATTTGTTATTCGCTGGTAGATATCCTGCCCTTTGTCACCTTGGCACTGTTTCCGTTTCGTAATCATTTACGGTTGCCAATACGATGGATTATCTGGCTTTTTATCACGCTATGCGCAATAAGCGGTTTGCTTTCCTGGCTTGCGCTGTGCATTCCAGGCAGCGCGGCATGGCTTACGGTGCTCTCTGTCTTTTTATATTTGGGGGCTTATATTTTCGCTGTGCGGGCAAAGCCGCTAAAATTGCTGGCTGTGCTGATGATACTGCTCAATTATGCCAGTCTTGCCACTGTAACTGCAACTTTTTTGCTGTTTTCTTTTTCGCCGGGACGCATAAGCTATTCCTATTCCGCACAATATACCGTTTTCTATGCGCTTGGTTTGCTGGCAGCATACCCATTTTACTATAAAACCCTAGATAGTGTCTACATGAGTTAAGCACGAATAGCAGCCCAAATAGCGATACAA
>CAJUDU010000102.1 GCA_910584935.1 uncultured Butyricicoccus sp.
TCTAAGAAAATCCGTGTCAGCGGTGTGCCAGAACTCAAAATGAAAAAGGAACAGCTGGAATATGAGGTAAGCAGAGTAAAACGGGTAAAACGAGAGCCAAAAGGTCTTTTGGAATGGGGGGCTTATATATTCTTTGACAAGTCCTACTACAAAACCAAAACTATCACAGAGAAAAAGATTCATGAAATTGACATCGGCATGAATACGCAGGCTATATTAGATGTGGCGCTTAGTCAGCTAAACCTGCTGCTTGAAGATAAAGTACAGGAGTTAATTACCAATATTAGCGCAGCTTACATTGCGCAGGCTGAAAAATATGTCCAGAAAGCGAATAATTATATTCATGAAACCCAAAAAGATTTGGAGAAAATAAAATGCAAACCTTGATTTTGAAATCACTGGATGCCTGCAACCTGTGTTGTGCCTATTGTTCTTTAGGGCATATACAGCATCCGAAAATGATGACGGAAGAAACTATGCAAGAAGCATTACATTTTTTTGCATTATATGTCCGCTCAAAAGGCGAAAATAAAGCCTATATTATCTTTCACGGCGGCGAACCAATGTTAATTCCAGCCGCACAATATGCACAATGTATCAGAAAAATCACAGAAGATTTCCCTGAAATTGATTTCCGTTTTTCCATGCAGACAAATGGAACATTAATGACTGCAGAATATCTGGATTTTATACAAGCCTATGATATTCATATTGGCATATCTCTGGATGGTAATCCTAATATCCACGATGGGCAGCGGCGTGACAGCAAAGGGCAAAAAACTTACAGTGCGATAATGCAAAACATACAGCACTTGCAAGAAAATAATATACCCGTTTCTGCACTCATGGTACTAACAAAACCAGCATTAACGATTGGACTTGATTTCCTTTTGGAATTGGACAGACTCCATATCCCACTGAAAATCAATCCGCTTTTACCCATTGGAAATGCAGTTGAGCATTCAGAATTAACGCTATCCTCCGGTGATTATGGGCGTTATTTAGCAAAGGTTTTTTCATATATCATCAAGAACAGATTAAAGATTCACATATCACCGCTTGAAGATATGATTTATGCGATTTTTCACAAAACACATCCGCGAGGCTGCCAGTATGACCCTTGCTGCTGTGAAAAATTCTTGTGCATTAATGCAAATGGTGATTTATACCCATGTGGACGGTTTGCCGATATTTCTGATTATAAAATTGGAAATTTGGAAATCGGAATTACCCCAGATGGGCGAAGTATTCTTGATAAATTAAATGCGCGCCGAACATATGGCGCGCTGGAAACCTGCAAAAAGTGCAAATACTTTATGTTTTGCAATTCTGGATGCAATGCGGATCATTTATTCGCAGATAGCGTTTTGCAGCCTTGCATTATATGTGAAGATCAGAGATATATTTTCCATTATCTAAGAACAACTGGTATGGAGCTTGTGAAGCAAGAACTACTTCAAATTAAAAATGAACTTTACATATGATAAGAAAATGAGGAGCAGTCTATGGATTATGAATTATTGCTTTTGAATCTTTCTCGAAATGCAAAAGCGCAAGCATCTTATTTTAGAGAATGTATTGGGCAGCATCTGATAGCTGCCTATATCGCGGAACATGGTTTTTGTGCAAAAGTATATTCTGGAGATATTTTGGATGCAGAACAAGTTATACTTTCTGAAATAAAAGTGCACCATGTAAAATATATTGGTTTTTATGTGGGTGCTGACAATGTTGTAATGATTGGAAACCTCATTCGACATCTCAAAAAAAGTCAAGATGTAACAATTTGGGTGGGTGGACCTGAAGCTGCGGCGTTGGGTGAAAGTTTTCTTAAAAGTACAGGATGCGATTTCATCATTGTAGGTGAAGGTGAATATCCAACTTTAAATCTTTTATATTGCTTGGAAGATGGAATTGGCAAACTTGAAGACATTAACAATCTCCGTTTTCTGAAAAATAATCAAAACCTTTATATCACACCGTTAGATGCACCTATTATGGATTTAGATCAACTTCCGTATCCAAAATCTGAAGACAGCCTTCATAAAAACTTTCGTAAGGAATCTACAATAGGCATCTTAACGGGCAGGGGCTGCCCATATCATTGCGCATTTTGTTATGAAGGCGCAAACTCCAAAGTTGTCCGCCTTCGCAGTATCGAAAATGTTATGGATGAAATAGATCAAGTAATGATTAACAACCCCAAATTAAAAGTTGTTAATATTTTTGATGATACCTTTACATTATATAAAGAACGGGTTTTCTCTTTTTGCCGTGAAATGAAACAAAGAAATCTTTTTTGGACTTGTGAAGCACATGTCGCACGTTTGCATAAAAACCCTGATATGCTTCCCTACATGATAGATTCGGGACTGCTTGCTATGCAAATTGGTATTGAAAGCGGAAGCGCTCATGTTTTAGATGCTTATCAAAAACAAACAACACCAGAAATGATAACAGAAGTTGTTCAGCAATGTAAACGTGCAGGTCTTCAGCATTTGGAAGGAAATTATATCATTGGTGGTGCCTTTGAAACAAATAAAACACTAACTGAAAGCTTATCACATGCAAAAGAGTTAATACATATAGGGCGTGGAATGATAGAGCTTCATACGGTGTTTTTTGCTCCTTACTATGGTACGCCTATTACGAAGAATCCAGAAATGTTTGGCATGGTTCCCATGTGCAATTATGCGGAAAATATTATTACAACTATGCATGAACCTGTATTACAAACACAAGAATTGTCAATAAATGACCTGATTCAATGGAAAAACAAATTTGATCAAGAGCTTCAAATATGCTATTTTGAACAAGGGAAATCTTGCTATAAATCGGATATTGTGCAAAAGCTATCAATTGGTAAAGAAATAAAACGATTAAATTCCCGATGGATTGAAGCCTGGAATAAGGTACCTCATTTAAGGGAGTTTATGCAGCATACTGTTGTATCTGAGCAAGTGTATGCCGATGAAAAATATCCAATTAGGCTCGGAATATTACAAAAGAGTTCTAAAGATAAAATTATCGTTGATGAAATTGTTCTGGATGGATTATTCGCAACTGTGTGGCTGTGGTCAAATGGACGATATACTGTTCAGCAGATTTCAAGAATGCATGGCATTCCACCGAAGATATTAGCGTCAATTTATACGGAATTAAACTATAAATGTTTGGTGTATTTTTCTGTTTTTTGACGAAAATCAAATATATATTATAATAATAGAGAAGCCTGGAGCATCATTTGCTCCGGGCTTTTACTTTGCTTATAAAGGAGTCGAAAAGTTATGAAAGTCTTGGTTATTGAACCGCATAAGCCGCCATACCCGCTCGAAATTGATGGAACACTTGTTGAGATGAAAAAATTGTTGGCGGAACAATTCAAGCTGTGTACCCATTCAGCGACCCCGTTGCCCTTGTCTGCAATGACGAAGGCAAATTGCTTGGTTTGTCATTAAACCGGGCATTATACCATCCTGAAACCGATGAACTCTATGATATCATCGCTGGAACGTTCTTCCTGTGTGGTGCGCCGTCAGACGCTGACAGTTTCGCCAGCCTGACAGATTCGCAACTGGAAAAATACACGCAATATTTTTACACGCCAGAATCGTTTATAAAGGTAAATGGTCAAATTGTTGCCATTCCCGAAGCAACTATACATGAAACTGAAAAGTATGAAAAAATGAACGGTACGCAATAAAAGCGTACCGTTCTTGTATTTTGAGGAGGAAAAAATAATGGAAAACGAAATGTTCACTTGTACACACTGCCAAGGTCGCTTCCCTATGTACGAATGCTATGAAGTGATCGGTGACTTGTTATGCCTAGATTGTGCTGACCAGCTAACTGTGAATTGCGATTCATGCGGCGCACGTATTTACACTGCCGATGATGCTGGCGATGAGCATTATACTTTGTGTGAATCTTGCCGCGAAAATCGTTTTGTTGCCTGTGAAAACTGTGGGCGTTTGGTGCCAGATGGAGAAGCATATTATTTGCCTGGTGACGATATGCCACTTTGCGAATACTGTTACGAAAATGCAGTAGATACCGTCGCAATCCACGATTACAACTACAAACCTGAACCGATTTTCCATGGTGAGGGGACGCGCTATTTTGGTGTTGAACTTGAGATCGACCACGGTGGCAAAGACCGTGACAACGCACAGGAGCTGTTGGAGGTAGCCAATGAAAATTCCATAAATTTGTACATCAAAACAGATGGCAGCCTTGATGATGGTTTGGAATTGGTGACACATCCAATGACCTTGGCTTATCACATGAACACAATGCCGTGGGGTGAAGTGCTGGAAAGGGCACTAGATTTGGGCTATACCAGCCACAAGGCGTATACCTGCGGACTGCATATTCACATTTCGCGGTTAGCCTTTGGCAGCAACTATGAGCAGCAGGAAACCGCCATTGCCCGCTTGCTGTATTTCGTGGAAAAGTTCTGGTCAGAGCTGCTGCGGTTCAGCCGCCGCACAAGAAACCAATTGGACAAATGGGCCGCCAGGTATGGCATGAAATTACATCCCATGGATATCCTTGACGATGCAAAACGGTATAATTTCGGGCGTTATATGGCAGTTAATTTGACAAACGCGCATACTGTTGAACTGCGCATTTTCCGTGGTACGCTGAAGCTGAATACGCTGCTAGCTACGCTGCAACTGGTAAATCATCTTTGTGATATTTCGATATTCCTATCGGATCAGGAAATTCAGGAGTTAAGCTGGTTAGATTTCCTTCAGCAGATTTACGAACCGGAGCTAATCCAATATTTAAAGGAGCGGCAACTTTATGTAAACGACCCTGTGACAGCAGATGAGGAGGAATGAAAAATGTGCTCACTTTTCGGTTTAATCGACTATTCTAATGCCTTAAGTACCCGTCAAAAGAACAAGATCCTGACGGTTCTTTCCCATGAGTGTGAATGCCGTGGTACTGATGCAACTGGTATTGCTTATAACTATGCTGGCAGTTTGCGCATTTTCAAGCGTCCACTTCCCGCACATAAGGTGCGTTTTCACATTCCAAATGGTGTAAATGTTGTGATGGGGCATACCCGTATGGCTACACAGGGATTAGCGGAACTTAACTTCAATAACCACCCATTCCCCGGCAATCTTCCACATATCAAATTTGCACTTGCACATAATGGTGTTTTGTGGAATGATCAGGAGTTGCGGTTCATTGAAGCCCTGCCAGAAACCAATGTGCAAACAGACAGCTATGTTGCGGTTCAATTGCTTGAAAAGCAACAAGCTCTCGACTTTAGCAGCCTGAAAAACATGGCTGAAAAGGTCGATGGCAGCTTCGTGTTTACTGTGTTGGATGAGCGGGACTCCATTTGGTTCGTGCGTGGCGATAACCCTTTGCGCATCTATAATTACAATGGGTTCCTTCTTTATGCTTCCACAGGAGAAATTTTGTCAAAAGCAGAACATCGGTTACATCTGCGGCACCAAGAGGAAATTGAAACAAAGGAGGGCGATATCTTGCGCATTGACAAGCATGGCAATATTGAGCAGGGGGAATTTATGTCGATGCAAACCTTCCGTCATCCATGGCGGCAGTTTCCATATTGGCGGCAACGCTACTGGCAAACCGAAAATGAACCAGAAGTCGGCATTTATGACGACCTGCTGGATGTCGCTAAAGCAATGGGCGTGCGTGATGATGATATCGAAATCTTGCTTGATTACGGTTGCGAACCAGATGAAATCGAGGATTTGCTGTATGATTCTGCACTTCTCAACGAGGTTCTCTATGAACTGCGCAGTGCTTATATATAAGTGGGTGATGCAAATGGAACTGATTGATAAGGAGGAACTGTACCACAAACTGGATAGCATTGGCGGCTGTGGTGCAGACAAAGACAGTTGGGCTGATGGTTGGGACAAGGCAATTACAGAAGCAATTCGACTGTTGGAAGCTGCACCTGTTTTGAAGGAGGATAACTGTAAACACTACAATCATTACAATCAATCTGAAGGGAGGTGAATTAGATGAATTTGGGCAATGTTATCGTGGCAGTAGGAATGCTGTTGAGCGAAATCATTGACGATGAAGATGATTAGCCTCAACAAAGTGTCCCAATAGGGTATACGCTATTGAAACAGCAAAAAAGTATGTCAATAGAGTTGGTTTTGGGCTTTTGCAATATGTCAAAAGTCCAACCGACCCTATTAAAACAACGATTGCGCGATCTCGTATTTTTGAGGCAAATGTGTTATACTATATACACAATCAGGTTATAGAAGGTGAATTTTATGCAGGAGAAAGAGATTGACAGAACCCTTGGCATGACAGATGATGAAATGACATTACGGTTTCGCAAAGCCATTGAATTGGAAAAAGCCTTAAAAACAGCACGCGGCGAACCAATTGCACAGTTCGACCAACAGACGCAAAAAGCATATCTGGAGTATCCAGATGGAAGGCGTGAATATGTCTAAAAAACCGGAAATTATTGTGTTTGCCGGACCGAATGGTTCTGGAAAAAGCACTGTCACAAAACTCGCAAAAGTAATCGAACCTTATATCAATGCTGATGATATCAAACGAAGCATACACTGTTCTGATTTAGAGGCTGCACAAAAAGCAGAACAACTCCGTATTGATGCAATTCAGCAAGGTATCTCGTTTACATTTGAAACGGTTTTGTCAACTGACCGAAACTTAAAGCTGCTGCAAGATGCAAAAGAAAAGGGTTATTTTATTCGCTGCATTTATATTTTGACCTGCAATCCGCAAATCAATATAGCACGGGTAAAAAGTCGGGTTTTAAGCGGTGGTCATGATGTTCCAGCAGATAAAATCCTAAGGAACCACTGATTTAATCCTTCATAAGTCAAGAAGGTGTGGTATAATAGG
>CAJUDU010000103.1 GCA_910584935.1 uncultured Butyricicoccus sp.
ATTTTATCACTTTCTTTTTGTGTTGAAGGTGTCAACTTTATTTATACAACATCAACACCTGAATGGGCAAAACGAAAAAATAAAGCGGCACGCCGAGCGGCACGCATCCGCATGGCACGGAAATGGCTCCCTTCCTATACGGGAATAGATCTTGTCCGCGATTACCGAAAAGTATTTAAGATCGATGTACTGACCGCGCTAAATGATTTGGTTAAGATCGGCGCACTGACGCCGGAACAGGCAGAGGTAAAACGGCAGGCAGAACAAAAACGCCAGGAACAGCTGCGGCGGGAACGGGAAGCAAAAACACAGCTATCCATTTATGACCGCTTTCCGGATTCAGACGATCACTTTTATTTCATCGTTGGCTATACTTCCGGCGGCGCACCCTATGGCGTAACATGGGAAGAAATGGGGCTTCACCCATGGGAACTCCCCGAAGAGGAATGACAACTATCCACACACTTGGAGCAGGACGAACCTGTTCCGGGCTTTTATCGTGGGTGGCTTGACACTCCCCTCTGCTTTAGCTGTAGGGAGTGTCAATTAGAGCAATTCTTAAAGTTAATTTCAATTGTGAAAGCAGACAGGGCAAATACAGCTCTGCCTGCTTTTTTGTGCTGCCATCACCAAAACAAATAGAGTCGATTCGCATATCATAAAACATAAAATTGTATATCAGGAGAACGCTGCTTGATGGATAAAAATATCATTCGGTTTCCAGGGGATACCGATAATTCCCCAGAAGAAAATACCCCTGGCTTTCATTATCTTGGCTCCATGCAAGTCCTTTGTATGAGTGTCCAAGAAATTGCGGATGCCGCCAATATCACAGCGGCAGAAGTGCTGACGGATCTCATGTATCTGGTTATCAGCAAGGAAATTATGGAAACTTTACAATAAGGAGTGCTTTTATTTGTTTGAACTGAATTGGTCAGAACAAAAAATATACGATCTGCTGCGGGATAAAGGTTTAGCTGGACTGCTGGAAACCCGCTGCAGAATCATGCAGGAGCTGAACGGCTCTGTATTGAGTGTGGATTCACGCCATATTGGGCAGGAATCTTTGAAACAGATCGAATCTATCCTGGCAGAGAAAATCAGGAATACTGGCACATTGTTCCTGCTTTGTTCTGCTGTTACCCATCAGCCGCTGATTGAATGTTTTGATGAAACAGAAGATTTCAGGGCATATCTGTTTTCCTCTCTGGAAAAAGCGGAGGCGTACCAGAAGCGGCGACTTACGGCTGGATATGACGCCATGATTGCGGAAGTGATCACAGGGAAAAAGCGGGCAGAATTTTATACTGCCCTGATGCTTGCCGGTGTGAATTTTATCATGCTGGATGCAGACAACAACAGCTTTTTATTTCCCCTGCAAATGGTAACTTCGGTTCCCACCTACGACGGATTTACAGGACTGAAAAACCCCTTGCAGAACCGGAAGCTCAATGCCCTGCTCAGTGATTATTGCCAGCGTGCAGAAGCTGGAGCCATGACCCGTGAATTTGAAGTTATCGTACTGAAAGCGCTGAAAGAAGCGCATTTTATTGCGCCTATCCATGGCGCTGAAGATGTGGATACCGGCGAACACAAGGAAATTTCCTTCAATTATCTTATCGGGCAGCATGAAAATGAGGACGGCGCTCAGGAACTTGTCGGGTTTGCTTTCACGGATAATTTCCAACTGGAGGACTGGCAACGGCAGCATGGATATCCTGAACAAGGCGCGATCTGTACATTCTCCGGACTGTTTGATATCTTGTGTACTTACCGGCTGAAATATTTCATTTTGAATGCCGGCACGCATACTTTGATTTTGGATAGCGCCACACTTGCAAAAATTCAAAACCTTTAAGCCGCCTGCATATCATAATCCAATAGATTTCAGGATTTCAATCTATAAATTGGCGTAATGCCTATGTTAGGAGGAACATTTATGAGAAAACTGCAAAGTCCTTCCCAAGTTGTCCGTTATGATGGCAACAAGGTTTTCATGGAGATGATGTGTGACGGGCTGTCTATCAACCGGATATTTCTAAATTTCTGCCAGTATGATAAGGCAGCAAAGAAAGGCTCCCGGATGACCAGCAGTATTGCGATTTACCTGGAAGTTGGCAAAGCTGCTGTACTGGCTGAAAGCATCCTGAATGGAGAACTTGCAGCAAAAGCCAAGGAAAGCAGGCTTGACGCGGAACAGCGGAAAAGCAATTATCCAAACCCTGTTTTTGTTTCCATGGGCGGTTCCAAACCGCAGGATGTTGGCAGACCGGATGGGAAAGCGGAAAGCCGGCAATTCAAAATTGTACCTGGAAACAAGCTGCCTTGGCTGATTACAGCGGAAAAAGGTCCGGGTCATGTAGATCCCAGCGGATTGATTGTACCAGAGTACACAACCGCACGGGGCAGTGATGCTGTCATCCGGATTCCTATGACAGATGAATCCCTGTACAGTTTTGCGCTGCACCTGAAGGAACTGTTTTCCCTGTGGATGCTGGAGAAATACGGGAATGTCAACCGTTTCGATCCTGCTGCCTTGCGGGGATATGATCCCGCAACCGGCATGAAAAAAACATCGCTGGTTGCCCGTTTTGAACAGGAACCCAATCCTGTTGCTGATGCTGATCGGAAAATCAATCCGGCATTGCGGATGGGCATTCATGCTTCTGCCCTGCCGATTGATAAAATCCTGATGGAATTTACTACTTCGGATTGGACAGTGAAATCCAGCGAGGATAAAGCGCTTTTGCCCATTTTCCTTGACATTTCCAAGGCAAATGTGCTGGCAACAGATATCTTGTCTGGACGGATTGCGGCGCTGGCAGCAAAACAAAAGAAAACCGGTACATATGAACCGGTTTACCTGTCCTTGGGCGGTACAAACAAGAATGGGAAAATTGAAAGCCGGCAATTCAAAATCTTTGCCGGGAATACGCCGGAAACAAAAGATAAATGGATTTTACAGGCAGAGAAAGGACCTGGACATTTGTCTGATACTGGGCTTTTTGTTCCGGATTACACCGAGAAAACAGCGGAATGCCTGTACCAGTTGTGCATTGGCAGTGATGAACTCAAGCGGTTTGCGCTGTGCATCCGGGATATGGCAATGCTGTGGATGATCAAAAAATTCGGACCTGTCATCCAGCCTGGTATTGATGAACGGCGGCAGAATACGGAAAACGAAATTGCCAAACTTCGTGCGGTTTGATAACAAAAAACAGGAGGAATCACAAATGATTATTAACCCATCGTATAAGGCAGAATTGCGCGAAGCCATTCGGGAAATTGATGAGGTGTGCTTCACCAAAGACCAAAAAGACAAGATTTTAAGCAACGACGATTTGCTGGACAGTGCAGCCTTTGGGTTCCAAAAAGATGTTGAAGATTATGGCTGTGATTACGATTGGTCGCTCAATGAAGCCTTAATTGGGCTGGGCATCAATCTTTCACTGGCTGCACCAACTCCTGATGTGGTAAAAACACCGGTTGGCAAACTACTGATTGAAAAAATCACAGATCCGGAACATCCTGGCGTTCAAATCACAGTGGAAAATCAGGACTTAAAAATGTGGCTTGCGGCGGTCGTTTATGACCCTGCTGTTCATGCAATACGGATGGACACTTTTGGCAAACTCTATCCGCCTGAAGCGACAAAATGAGCAGAAAGAAACCCCTCATCATAATGGTGAGGGGTTTTCTGTTACTCCCATTGCCGCCGGCGTTTTCCGTTTTCTTTCCAGCAGCGCTGTGGTTTACGATAAATATCATCATAAACATCAGGCAGCGCATGGGGCTGCCGTTTGCTGCGGATCAATGGCTGCAATTCTTTATCGCTGTTTTGCCGGCGCTCATTGGCAGTCCGTGGTCTGCGATAACCATGCGTCCTTGACCGGCAACGCCGCTTCCCTGTCCCCGGCACAGGTTCCTGCCGGAATGTGAATGGCAGCTTTGTTACCCTGAAATATTCACCCAAGGACATCAGCATCATTTTTTTCATACCCCTTTCCGTTTGTGCTTTCATCTCCGGATTTTCTTTAATTTATTATATGCAAAAATTCCTGTACATTTAACGGAATAACCTTGCATTTTCATCATCTTTGAAACGGAGTGTCATTGTCCCAGCGTAAAAACGCCGCTTTGTCGGACTGGAAAGGGGTTGCATATTTTCTTTTGATTCTATCTCTTTTGTCGGCAATGGAAGGTTTTCTTTTTGCGTTTGGATTTCCTCTGTCGGCAACGGAAGATTTTCTTCTTGTGTTTTTGCTGCCAGCAAAAAGGTATCTGGTTCTGGTAAGATTTCCTCTGTCGGCATATCCTGATAAACGGATTCTGCGGCATTTTCCTCTATTTCATCCGTCACGGTAATTGGGACGACTGCCAGCTTATCCATATAAGAAATGATAACTGCTGCGTCATTCAGGCTTAACGCCCCTTCTGGCTGGAACGCAAAATGCCGGATTTCTGTCATGGATGAATCTTCATAAAGCCCAACAACTTTTATGCCTTCCGGCTCAAACAGTTCACCAGGATGATAGATTGTTTTCTTTGGCTGCGCCGCAATCATAATGCCAAGCAGCATTTTGGGGATAATTGTGACAGAATAAGATGCTGTTTTGCCTTGATATCTGACGGTTAATTCATTTTCGCCAGGGATTGTGTGGTCAAAACCTTCAACCATACCCGGAAGCATATCGACTGTTTCTGCTGTTCCATTTTGATACAACACCAGCAGCTTGCCACCGGATACATCTAACATCTCTTGGTTTTCTTTGTATTTCAGCTTCTCTGGCAGCGTGGCAATGGAGATGGATTCAATCATCCGCTGCTGCACATGGATTGGGATTTCTACCGTTTTCCCTTGATATTCCGCAATCACATGGGGCATACCCTGCCGCAGAGTTTCTGGTTCAATTTTGAAATCGATAATCCGCTCTGTTGTGTGATTGTTATAGATTGCCTTTAACACCAAGCCTTCCGGCTCAAATGAATCCCCTTCAAAATAAACCGTTTTTGCAGGCTGATG
Source organism: uncultured Butyricicoccus sp. (assembly GCA_910584935.1). GTDB lineage: Bacteria > Bacillota > Clostridia > Oscillospirales > Butyricicoccaceae > Butyricicoccus_B. The sequence goes on from CAJUDU010000103.1 coordinate 5,024, forward strand.
GACAATTTCAATCCGGTCTATTTCTTTTTCGATGATCTGCACATCAAACCCGCATTGGAATCCTTCCAGATTGACTATGATGCTGCAAATGCCTGCCTGTTGGTTACTGAAACCGGACGCCATATTTGGCGTCAGTGGGACGACTTCTCTTTCCCCATTGCTGAGCAGTTTTGCCACCAATCCGCCAGATACATCAAGGGCATCACTTTGTTCCAGATACGATGTTTTATCCGGCAATTGTGCCATTTCAATGCCTGTGACAGTATATTCTTTAACATGGATAAAAACAGGAAATGTCATTCCGTCATAAGGTAGCTGCACAACTGCCTGCCCTTGCTGCACTTTAATGCCAGGGTCTGGATAGTCATGGATTTCCTCAGTATCCCCATTGTTATACACAGCTTCCAACACTAAGCCAGCAACATTCAACATTTCCCCTTCAATGTAATCCCTTTTGGTTGGCTGTTGTTTTACCTGGACTTGCATTAGCGTTCTGGGTTTGATGGAAATCTGCATGGGGATTTCAAACCCCTCATAATGGATATAAACAATCTGTTTGCCGGATTTATCCGGGTCAAATCCACGCACCATGTCTGGTGTCATTTCAATCTGACTTGCAGTGCCGTCACTATAAACCAGCGCCAATGTTCCGCCGCTGACATCCAATGCGTTTACACCGGCAATATATTCTGTTTTATTGGGCATGGAATTGAGTGCAGCAGCTTTCAGGATTTTATCTTTCACTGTGACAGGAAATGATAGCTGCAAATCCTGATACTGGATGGTAACTTCAGTGTCCTGTTTGCTCAGCGGGCGGTCTGGGATGATCTCAAAATCCCGGATCAATTCAAAATTTCCTTTTTCATCTTCCAGTTTCACCAGCAGATCCCGCTTTGCGATCTGTTCCCCCACTGTAAATTCTGTTTTCTGAGGGGATCTTAAAAAGCCTAATTTTTTCATGATGCGTTCTCCTTTCACTTTTTATCATATGCAGATACTCCTTTGCATATCATAAGGCAAGATCAAAACAAGGAGATGAAGCACTTCTAATTTTACGGCATTATGAAAAAGAACAGGAAAACGACAACATTTTAGGAGGATAAGAAAATGGGTCAACGGCTGAATATTGAGATTGTGGACGGAAATACCACACTGGCAAATGCTTATTTTCACTGGTCTGCGTTTACATTCCCCGCGTTGGAACTGACTGCGGAAATTGTGAAAGGGATCAATAAGGTTCCTTCGGAAAACAAGCTGGAACAGGCAGTAGAGCTGCTGGAACTGACCGGCGCTGGCGTGGATGATGAGGAATGGGCGCGGATCGAGGCGGACAAAACCGGAAAATTTGATGAGCTTGTGTTCAAAGAGGCGAAAAACCGAAACAGAGGGCTTATTTCTGTTACGGAAGAAGGGATGCAAGAAACAGAAACCTTGGAGGAGGGGCGAGTCAGCATCGATTTGGAAAAGAAAACAATCTGCTTTGATGTTGTAGATTGCCTTTCTTTGGAGGAATATAGAGCTGATTTCGAGGACGCACCCTCACTTCCTGTTGTGGATGGGATTGATTTCTATAATATTCCATTTTCCCGTTTTCATGAGCTGATCGGGATCATTCATATGTATGAATATGGCATCCGTCTTTCTGATGGAACGGTGGTTCTTTGGATTGATGGTTAAAAAAAGAGGGTATCGTGTGAAAATACACGATACCCTTTTTCTTTACGTGCGCCCGGCGAGCGCACGTTCTAACGGGTGAAAGTCCCGAATCCGCCCGGCA
>CAJUDU010000104.1 GCA_910584935.1 uncultured Butyricicoccus sp.
TCGATTGCATGTGATTTGAGAGGCGCTTTAATCAGTGGTTCCTTAAATCCTTTTTGCGCAAAATGGTGCAGCTTTATTGGATATGCTTTTCTTTCATAAAAAGCAATTCATTATTTCTGCACCATTGCTGCTATCTTTTGTAACCGATAGGTTATTTATAATTCATTAATCGTATCTGTAACTGCTATATTCCGCAGCCGTTTGGAAGGTTTATAAACTGCGGTAGCCGTTGCGGCTGCAATAAATCCAATAATAATCAAAATTGATGATATTGGTAAATGCCATGCGAAATACGGAAAATGTGCGGTAATCAGGGTATCATAAATCAGTTTATTTAGTGGTAAACCAATTGCGCATCCAATTATGCAGCCAATTACAGCATATGTGACAGCTTCCATGGTAATCATTTTCGTTAATTGCTTGCCATCCATACCAACAGCACGCATTGCCCCATATTGTTTCATCCGCGCCGATACACTCATGGAAATACTGTTGACAATGTTCAGTATTGTAATCAATGCGATAATAACCAAAAAACCATAGATAAATAAGCTGAATGCCCAAAACGTACTTCGGTCACCTTCTTCACGCCGGTCAACAAATTCATATTTTCCCCGTACCAAATCATGGAGCGCTTCAATATCAGCTTCCGTGGCATCACGGTTCAATTGGATATCAATGATGGAAAAATCCTGCTGACCAGTTAGCCGGGTATACGTTTGTTCCGAGCAGATTAAAATAATTTCCCCATTTGTCCGCCCGTTGTTAGAGAATGGACTATATCGTATCATACCAGCAACGTTTACTGTGTTGGAATTGATTGTGACAGTATCGCCCGTAGAAAGCGCAATATCTTTATCCCAGACTGCGAGAATATAATCTTGATCTCCATAAACCTTCGATAAATCACTGCCTTCCCGCAAATCATCATCTTTCTCCAGGCAGTCTAACTGAAAGTCATCATAAGAAATGAGGTCAACTGTATCTACACTTTCTGGTGTGCTGAATTCTGCTGGGATTTCAGCCGTATGCATCCGCCCAAATGCCCGCTTGACACCAGATGCCCCACGGATCTGTGCAAGAAGGTCATGATTCATGAATGCCCCGCCATCTATCATGGAAATGCAAATATCCGCGACATAAGATTTGGTTGGCAGCAAATAGCCTAATAGTTCCACGAGTATTGAAAAATTCAAAAACAGGATAATACTAAGTGAAAAAGAGCCAGCCAGCAAAAATAAATTCTTTTTGGATGTGCAGGCATGGGAAATGCCAAGTGCAGTTTCAATATGGAAAAACCGTGCTCGTGTTGGGCGATGCGCACTTTTTACAGCGCTGTCATTGCCGGATACCGCTGCTACAGGTGAAACTTTTGCCGCGCGCTTTGCTGGGGATTGTGCCGCAATCAGTACGGTTAAAATGCCAACGGCTGTGCCGCATAGAATACCAACCATACTTATACCGAAAACTGGCATATCAGCAAATTCGCCGCGTACAAAATACCGCATCATTGCGCATAATATCCATGTTGCAGAAATGCCCAGCAAAATCCCGATTGGGATTGCGGTTTTACACCAGTTTAAGGCTTCCAGCCTGACAAAACGAACCACTTGTTGTTTGCTCATGCCAATGCACCGCATCATGCCAAAAAACTGCGTTCGCTGCGCAATGGTGCTGTTTAAACTGCCGGAAATCATCAACACACCTGCCAATAAAATAAGCAGGAACAACACCGCAACAACAGGATACAAGTTCTGGGCGGAAGGATTACTGCTTAGTCCTTTTGCCACCATAAGAATAAAGTTTTCATCAATGTCAGCATCAGCAATATGATCGCGTTCTTTGATTTCTGTAAGCGCTTTCCGGATATTTGCTTTCTCATGAAATTGTATATAATAAAACGGATTGCCAGTATCTTGATTATCATGGAGGATGTTTTGAAAAGAAGCAATATCCAAAAATGCGCCGACTTGCTGGTTTTCTTTCACTGGCAGTGCAGTGCTTTCACCAACGCCGCTGCTGGTCGCATACAGGCTATTATCACTGCGGAATCCTGTAATTCGAAATATATATGACCCAGCAGGTGTATCCAGTGTGATGCTGTCACCAATTGTCACATCGAAAAGTGTCCTAGCATTTGGCGTGAGGATGATTTCATCCGGGCATAAATGAGCATCATCCGGGAAATAGTGCATGATATCTGTCCGAAACGCTGTTTGTGTGCCGGATAATGCTGCTGGCATACCACCAATGGTATAATCTTTGTCCATATCCAAATTGACAGAATCATACCAGGACGCTGCTGCAACATCTGAACGGCTTGCAAGTTCGGTTGCGGTTTCTTCGGTAATATTTTTCAGTTTGATATGCCAGTTGCCGTTTTTTTGCACGGCATGGGCGGTTTCTGCCCGCAATAACATATCTGCCATGCTGAAAATCCCAGTCACCAGAAAAACAGCGAAAACAATACATAAAAGCGTCATATGATTTTGCCGCTTGCGCAGCTTCGCGGAAATAGGGATTAAACTCAAATAACTTCTCATCCTGCATACCTCCCAAAATCGCGCAGTTCACCATCGGATACTTGTAAAATCCGGTCAGCAGTTTGGGCAATGCTGTTGTTATGGGTAATCATAACAATGGTTTGTTCATATTTTTGGGAGGTTTCCTTTAACAGCGCAATCACTTCCCGGCTGTTTTGGGAATCCAAGTTGCCAGTTGGTTCATCCGCTAGGATAAGGGAAGGATGGGTCATCAATGCCCTGCCAATGGCAACCCGTTGCTGTTGTCCACCGGAAAGCTGGCTGGGCAAATGGCTGCGGCGTTCTTCCAACCCCAACACCCATAATAATTCCTCCAGATACTTTTTACTGGGACGCTGATAATCCAGCAGCACAGGAAAAATAATATTTTGTTCCACCGTAAGTTCAGGGATTAGGTTAAACGCCTGAAAGATAAAGCCGATATTGCGGCGGCGGAAAATGGTCAATGCGCGTTCTTTCATCGCAAACGTATCATTGCCATCAATAAAAACTTTGCCAGAGGTCGGCGTATCAAGTGCGCCCAGCATATTGAGAAGGGTGCTTTTCCCAGAACCGGATTCCCCAACAATTGCAACAAATTCCCCTTTCGGAACAGAAAAACTGACATTTTTCAGCGCCTGCACAGCAGTTTCCCCGCTGCCATAGGTCTTGGAAAGGGATTCCACGGTTAATAAGGTCATACATTTTTTATCTCCTTTCAGTGATTGGACTGTATCAATACCATAGCATAAACCCCTTACAGCAAGATGAATGCCAGCCTACAATTTTGTTGGAATCAAAAAATTAACAGTAAAAGTTGCCCCATGTCCTAGTCGGCTATCTGCTTCAATGGTGCCTTTGTTGGCTTCAATAATAGCTTTGGCAAGTGGCAAGCCCAGCCCTAGGCCGGGAGTATTTTTAGAAAACCGGCTGCGATAAAACCGCTTGAAAATATGATATTGATCCTCTGGATGAATACCGGAACCGGTATCTTGAATGATAATTTGTATCAGCGAAGCAGTTTGTTTCCACTGGATATCAATCCGATCGCCAGCTTTGGTATGATCTAAAGCATTCTTTATTAAGTTGCCAATGGCTTCTGTCAGCCAAGTGCGGTCACAGTAAAGGGTTATACCAGTTTCGCCTTCCAGAATAATTTTTTTGCCTTCTTGTTCTGCCCGAAAAGCATAATGCTGTTGGATATGGGTTAATAATGCAGATAAATCCTCAGGCTGTTGTGTCAAAGTGATAATCCCGGCATCTAATTTAGAGATTTTCAGTATGTTTTGGATTAAATTTTCAATTCGCTCAAGTTCCTGTTCAGAAAGGGCAGCAAAATGTTGGACTGTGGCAGGGTCAGCGGATTCTTGCTGCAAAATGCCATAATAAACTTCCAATGCGGCAACAGGCGTTTTGAGCTGATGCGAAATATCAGATATTGTATTTCGTAAGAATTCTTTTGCTTTACGTTCACTGTTGGCATGGGCGTTTAGGATTGTGATTAGGGAATTAACCTCATGGAAAAGCCGATAGATTGCCCCTTCTTCATTGCATTCGATATGCCCTTGCTGACTGCCCAACAGATACTCCCTAATTTGTGTGGCAGCATTTTCAAATAGTTGCTCCCGTTGCTGGAAATACTGATTGCAAAGGACAATGACCATACCAGCCATACAAATTGCAGGAATAAATAAAAAAATAGTTTGATATGCTGGGCACAAGGCAATACACAATATTGATATTGCAGGAAATATCATCGCACATAAAGCAATCCGAAGAAATAGGGTTTTAATTTTTGGGTCTGCAAATAATTTCATTTCACACCTCAGTTGACCGCATTCCATTTATAACCGATTCGGCGCACAGTGACAATGCGCGATGGTTTGTTAGGATTATCTTCAATTTTGGTACGCAGCCGCCGGATATATACGGTTAACGTATTTGGGTCAATGAAATCCCCATCACAATCCCATAAGTTTGACATGATTTGTTCAGATGATAGAACGATATTTGGGTTTTCCATCAAAAAGCGCAATAATTTATATTCGCTTGCGGTCAGTGCCAAAGGCATTCCGTTTTTATAAACCTGATGTTCTGGGAGGTGCATAGAAATACCATTCGATTGTAACTGCATTTGTGAGGGTTGGAATTGCTTGCTTCTGCGCAGCAGAGCATTGATACGGGACATAAGGACAGCAAGTTTAAACGGTTTGGTAATATAATCATCACCACCAATATCCAGCCCCATAATCATACTGGTTTCTTCATCCGAAGCGGTTAGGAAAATGATCGGTACACTGCAAATCTGCCGGACTTTTTGACACAATGCAAAACCAGAACCATCTGGGAGTGAAACATCTAAGATCAGCAAATCATATTTCCCATCTGCCCAGAGAGCATCCGCCTCATGCAAGGTTTGTGCGGTATCGAGCGCATATCCAGCCTTTTCGAGCGCGAAAGATAAACCAGTAATCAAGCTGAAATCATCTTCCAGCAATAATATTTTGCACATGATGGATACCTTCTTTCTGTTTTTGAAAAATGTAGACAGCCATAGTATAATTCCAAAGCCGGCAGAATGCAAGGTGATTTTATTATAAATGCCGCAAATGGGTACGGTAATCCCGCAAAGTGTTTTCATCAGCCGTATGCAGCAAATCTTCCAGATAACAGATTAGTTTTTGTTTATCTGTGGGCAAGCGCCCATGCAGCCGCACCAAATTGGATGCGCCTTCTGTCATAATTTCAGTATGGATATTTAAATTCTCAATCAAGGTTTTTAGTTCTGCAAATTTTTCAAGTTCGCTTTCTTCTGTCCATTTTCCGCGCTGAATTTCCTGATAAAGTTCAGATTCTGGGAAAATGGTCAGCATGGATGAACCAATGGTTTTGGGATGCGTCTGGTTAAAGACTTTTGCACTTTCCAATGCGCCGTGGATACCGCGTCCCGCGCCGGATATCCCGGCAAGGTAAAAGAAGTGGTATGCAATCCCCGCGGTATCTAACCGTGCAGCTTGTTCAATAATATCCTGCGGCTGATAGCCTTTGTGCATAAAAGCAAGCGCCTCAGCATCTCCGGTTTCCACACCAATTGTAATGCGGTCATAGCCGAGGCGATGCAGCTGTGATAATTCCGCATCACTTTTGCGTGTAATATCGGTCACACGTGCAAAGCATCCGATACTTGTGATTTGCGGGAGATATTGCGCAATCAGCTTTGCAATTGCTGTAAGATGTTCTGTTTGCAAAACAAATGGGTTTGCGCCAGTCAAGAAAACCCGCTGGGTTGCAGCTGGTTCCGGCAGCCCTTGCAGCTTGGCAGATAATTTTGCGATTGGGTCGGTACACCAAAGTTGGGCTTCCTGCAAATCACTTTTGATATCTTCGCGTGGGGACATCCGGAATTTAAAAGGCAGATCGTGATATAATGTACAGAATTTACATTTGTGATGGGTACAGCCTGCTGTAGCCTCCAACAGCAGGGAGTATGCTTCATAGGGTGGGCGCCATATTGTTCCAGTATAATGCATATTAAAAAACCTCCTTTATTTGCTGTCCATTATAACATGGTACAAGGATTTGAAAAGTACTGTACTTTTTTGTAGTACCTTGCTACTGATTTGCACGTGTAGTATACTATAGACAAGCAATAGAGGAGGGAAACATCATGCGCAAAACAGAAACCGCAATTACACGTTGTAAAACCATGTCCACCCTTCAAAAGATGCTGGGCGGTAAATGGAAACTAGAAATTCTTTATTATATTGCGTTTTATGATATTCACCGGTTTGGTGCATTGCGCCGTCAGCTTGGCGAAATTACAGAATCTTCATTAACAAAGCAGCTTCGTGAATTGGAGGCAGATGGATTTTTAATCCGGCATGATTTCAAAGAGATTCCGCCGCGGGTAGAATACACATTATCTGATTTTGGAAAGAGTTTTATGGATGTGCTGCAATATATGAAACAATGGGGAGAGGCGCATTTGCCCAAAGAGGGATTCTGATTGCATAGGCATTAGAAGAGAAGCGGAAAAGCACTGGCATCGATGGAGGAAGCCAAAGCTGCGCATAGAAGATTTGTTGCTGGCAACCTTAGCCAACTCCAGCCTCGGCGATTAAGCAGCCGAAAAACAAGCGGTTCTACATGAACGTACCATTGGACACCACTCGTATTGGTCGAGATGTGCAGCGGCTCGTTGAAGAAGTCATAACCCACCTCACCACAGCAG
>CAJUDU010000105.1 GCA_910584935.1 uncultured Butyricicoccus sp.
CCCGTTTTTTGTATTGGCTCCGAGGAAAATGTTTCAATGTCAATGGATAAATGCCGCATATTTTCCTCCTGTCTTGCGCGTTAAAATGGCACGTCTTCAGCGTATGGCATACCTGTGATTGGATCAATCTGTTGCGGTACAGCGTAGCCTTGCTGCGGTGCAGCATAGCCCTGCTGCGGCGCCGCATAACCTTGCTGCGGTACAGAGTAGCCTTGCTGCGGCTGTACCAAATCCGCGAAATCATCTTCCGCACTGGCACGTGCGCCGCCCAGCATTTCGCCGTCCGAGATTTTCATCACATTGTCCAGTGCAGCGCCGATGCCCTTGTTTTGCGGTGCATTGTAACCGAAAAATGTAATGCCGACATGAGCATAAACACCGGAATAAAATTCCGTGCTGTCCAAGACAGGCTGACCATAAACATCCCGCAATTGCGGCTGTGTTTTGGCGGATGCAGTGAACACCCAGCAGCCTTTGCATTCCTCGCCGAAAGGTTGACCATCTGATGGACGTACACCATCACCATCATGCACACTGGTTTTAGGCTGGATTGGAAACGCAGAACCAAATTTCTCACGTGCTTTTGCCGTCGCCTGCTGAATTGCTGCGTCAATCCTTGCACGGTTATCCGCTGGGATTTTAGGCACCAGAATTGTTGCGGAATATTTCGGTTCCCCGCCATTTTGGCTGTAGGGCTTGTCCAAATGGACATAAGACAGGCGGACGTTGGTAAGCACAGTGTGCCCGATAATTTCTTTTCTTGCCATGATAATCATTCTCCTTGTGTTATAGAGTAGTAGTTAGTCTTTTTGTTTGGTAAGTCCTGCGAAATCGATTGCGGCGCTGTCAAATGGCGGACGTTTATCGTCCTCCGGTGCAAGAGTTGGTTTGCCGCGTGGTTTGTCGATAAAACTGCCACAAAGTGTTTGGAATTGTGCTTTGCCTGCCAGTTTTTCTGCAGCAGATAATGTAATATGTTCACGTGGTTTAAAAAGTAAAGATTCATCGAAACCAGCGGACTGCAACGCGGCAAATGCGGCGTCTGCATCCGTGAACACCCGGATGCTGCGTCCCTCGACAACCTTCCAGCCTGGGATTTGTTCACCTTTCAGCATTTCCGCAAGTGCGAAATCCTCCGCCGCTTTGAACCAGTCCAGGAAAGGCGCGGCGCGTTCCAGCACCTGTCCCAATTCTTCATTTGTCAGCAGGGAAGGCTGCTTGGGTGGTGTGCCGAATGCTTCCGCGGCAGTCAAGCTGCTTTCCGCATAAGCGCGGCACTGGGCACGCGCTTTGCAGAATTTGCTTTTACACCATGACCCGGGGCGGCAGTCGCCTTCACCCATAAAGGCAAGGGCCGCAGCAGGGCGGACAACATCATCCGCCCATTTCAGCAGGTCAGAAGCGGACATTTCCGCTTCTGTGATGCTGTCAAGACGCGGCTGGACAATAGACATCCGGATGGTTTTGATATCATAAATCATGCTGTGCAGCTGCAATGCACCAAGGGCATATAAGCGCATTTGTTCATTATTTTCAGCAGATACCGGCACACCTTTTCCATATTTGAAATCAATGATATGTAGGGTGTTTTCACCGACCATCACACAGTCGCATCTGCCGAAACCTTCCGGCGCCCAATCGCCATAATCCAGCCTGATTTCGGCAGCGACATCAGGTTTTGATTTATATTGCATTGCGCATTCGGTCAGATAATCAACATAAGTATCTGTATATTCCTGCATTTCCTCCTGGTACAGTTCATGCTTTTTCAGCTTGTTCATACGAGTGGTAAATGCTTTTTGGCTCATTGGTTCGATGAATTTTTTCCGGATTTTGAGTTCGGCAATTTCATGTGCCAGTGTACCTTCAGCGGCATAAACACTGGATTCCTCCGAATAATTTTCTTCCAATCTTGCGCTTGGCGTGCAGTGCAGCCATTTTTCCGCCGAAGATGGACTTAAAAGGGCATGTTCTCCAGGCATTAGATCATCGCCCCAATCCCGCGCAATGCTGTGGCAAATGCGCCATATTGTTCTTTGGGAAGCTGAGTGAGCGCCGGGACGCCAAATTGACCAAGCAGGGACATCAGTGCTTCCCGCTTGTTTGTTCGCACAAGCTCCCCGGCAGCATGTTGGAGTTGGTCCAAGGTGTAAGCCGCGGGTGCGGCGACTGGTGCGGCTGCTGGGGCAGGGGGTGACACGGGCGCTGCAGTTGGAACCGGGGCAGGGGGCGTCATGGGTTGTTGTGGCGCCGAAACAGGGGCTGGTGTTGGGGGCAGTGTAACTGGCTGCTGTGTCACTGGGGCTGCTGGTTGCTGCGGTGCGGGCGCAACGGTTTGCATGGGCGTTGACGCTGGTGCAGAAGTATCCGGCAACGTGTCAGCATTCAATGCATGGGCGTCTTTGCGGGCGTCCTGTTCCAGGATACATTTTGCGGCATCTTTTACAGCGTTAATTTCCTGGCAGTACATGCCGATTGCGGTGAGTGATGCAAGCGCATCCAATGGGCTTTTTTCGGTGATTTTGATTTCAATCACGGTTTCATACCTCCGATTTTATAGATTTTACTTCGCTGCGAAACTGGCAGTTTCGCAAGTCCGGCTAAAGTAATGGTTAAATATCCACTGCCCCAATGTACCGATAAAAATGAATCAATCCCAAGGTCTTTGTCTGTCGGTTCAGGCGCGCGCAGAATGTCTGGTTCGTCACGGGAAGCCTGGTGGTTATGGAAGACACAATGGTGTTCTATGCACCATTTTACTTTCCAACGATGTGCCAGAGCTTCCCGGACTTCTTCCTGTGCTTTGCGGATATCAGGGTGCAGCATAACAGGTACCATGCCGCAGTACGGTGAGGTACAGCCGCAGGGCAGGATAATCCTGCGGCTGGATATCTGCAAATTCGCCATCGGGGGTTACGCGGCAGACAATCAGATCCCCACAAAGCATATCGGTCAGTTTGCCGCTGTCATTTGACAAGGCTGCGGTGACTGGCAAGCCGAGCAGTTTGCCTTCTTCATTGCAGATCACGGCAAGCTTGTCCGTTAAGTGGATAACTTCGATGTGACCACCGACTGCCCTTTGCAGGGCGGATAGGGTGTTATCAATTTCCGCAGGCAAAACACCATTTTGCCCAATATGTAAAATATTCATCTTGACATCCCGCCTCCAAACGGGTATTTTATAGATAACGTGTATACTTTCTTTGCCGCTTTGAAAGCGGCATTTTTTTATTCCATAAGATAACTATTGGCATCATCCGCGATATGCTGGAACAGCTTGTATGCTTCCTCTACCCGCTGCCGCCAGTAGTATTCCAATCCGGCTTTCAGTTCCGGCACACGCAAATCGCTTTCGATCCAGCCGATATGAATATAGCCCGCCTGAATCCGTTCTTCCACCCGACCTTTGCCAACGGCGCTTGCATTGTCGATGATTTCAATCGGAGCGGTGCAATCACCTTCGGCTTTCGGGGCTTGCAGCAACACGTATTTGTTCATTTCCTGCCGCACCTCCAAGTTTCGTATTTGATGTATGCCTGCCAAAGCAAGTTTGCAGCGCACCCTCCAGCAGCAGTTAACGCTCCAGCTAAGCAGCTCCACAGCGTCGGCTGGCGGTAGAACCCCCAAAACCAGACCGCAGCAACCATGCCGATGATCGCTATCCACGCTAATATGTAGCGGTATTTTTTAGGCATTTTCTTTTCCACTTCCTTCATAGCTTGTCCTCAAATATTCAGCTGTCCTGGATCTCCAAGACAGCCGCAATTTATTTTGCGGGCAAGCGGTTAAGAATTTTCATGTTCGCGCGATTTTGCATCCCGAAGGATATCTGCTGCCAATTGACAAAAGTTATCAATTCGGCGTTGAATTTTTTCGGGGGATTCGTCACAGTATCCGTCGTCATGAAAGCGGGCAGTAACTGCCATATTTTTAACTTGATACTTGAGTGTCTTTACAACTTTACCTGGCATATGTAATACCTCCTGACTGTATTGTATGTGTTGGAGCTTGTACGCTAACACTATCTATGAGTCATACAATCACCCTTTCAATCTTAAACAGCCAGAAGGCTTCATCTTCCGTGCAAACGCCAAAATATTTGTCCGTCCGTGTGAAATAAAACCATAACCCATAAAACTGCTGCATTGCAAGCTGATAAACCTGCCACTGACCAAGCAACACATCCGCGTTCTTTTGTTTCAGATAATATTCATCTGAACCGGCATAATGTTTGCTGCGGGCTGTCAATGCTGCATCAAAATCAGTAACGCATTTTTTCAGCGATTTTCCAAAATCCGTTTTCAGAAATTTTTCTTTGTTAAGTATAAGTTTTTCCATTTGTGCATTGGCTTCCGCTTCTGTCTGCTGGGCATCAATGCGCCCAGGGCAAAGTCCCGAGCCGCCCTGGCTTTTCGGCAGGCGACGGAACGCATCACTGTGGATACAATCACAATTATTGTTCATTGTTTTCCTCCTCTTGTGTTGGTTGTTGTGCTTTTTCAAACAGAACATTTGGCGTAATCCCCATTGCCCTGCACAACGCAAACATCTCATTTGCATCCAGCTTGCGGATTTTGCGAATAATATCTGAAAGCTGCTGTTTTGTCAGCCCGGCTTTATTCGCCAGTAACGCCTGCTTAATAAACCGTTCTTTGATAGTTTCCGCAAGAACATCTCTTACATCGCGCATGTTTCATCCCCTTCCATAAGTAACGGCGTCATTTGTGCATCAGGAGCTAACAGCATTTTGAATGACTTGGTTGATGTCCTCAACGCGCTCGCGAATAAGATCGATTTTTTCAGTAGTGCTGGCTATGGATCTGACGATGGTTCGGACGGTGAAGGTCAAGCGGATGCCGCCCAGAGTCAGCAGCAGAACACTAATGCACAAAATCAAGTACCTGATGTGTAATTTTGATATTTCTCTTTCCTGCTGGGATTTTTTCTTTTTCCCTGCCAAAAGGCGAAGAACGCAAAGGCGGCATTTGCACACCAGGATAGACACGGTTCCAGCAATACGCTTGTGGATAGCTGGGGTCGTGTTTGTTACTGTTATGGGAACTTTGCCTAAAAGTTGATACCCATGATCTTTGGTTTGTCCAGCGTATACTTCCACACTTTGGGGTGTAATTCCCCTGATAACACTATACTTAAACGACACCGATACAGTTTTTTCACCTGCGGTAAATGTAATAAAATCTAGCATTCTTATCTCCTTTTCATCGGTTTAGTGGTTCAGAAGGGAATAGATCGGCTATCTCTACGCCTAACGCCTGTGCGATTTGCGGGAGATACTCCACCCGAATAATTTTCCGTCCGTTCAGCATATCGCTGAATTGCTGGTTAGAAAAACCGGCTGCGTTTGCAACAAATTTTTGAAGCAAACCCTTTTGAGCCATTAGTTGCCGGATACGGTTTGCAACGCAGTAGCCCAATATAAACCACCTTCTTTCGTATCGCTGCCCGCAATTTGCGGGCAGCTTTTCATTGCGCTGGGGCGGGATCCGGGCGGTGATCCCCGGCTTTTGGTTCACCGTCGTGGCTAACATCCAGACCAATTTCAACCAAACGTCGGACAATTTCTGAGTAAGAGCACCGCATATAACGTTCATCTTTTCTCAGCTCAAAGATCGCATGATATAAATCGTCCGGCAAGGATATGGTTGTTCGTTTCATTTCAGTCATGAAAATCCTCCTTTCAAGTTCTTAAGTTCAGAACTTCTTGTGTCTATAATTATAGTTCATACAGTATGAACCTGTCAAGAATATGATTTTAAATTATTGCACAAAAATGGTGCGTTAAAATTGTGTATGATTGTATGAACTTTTTCTTGAAAAAGTGATGAACCGATGATATATTAGGAGAGAAGGGAGGTTAATATACATGCCGACAGAAAAGCCTCGTGTTACAATAACCGTAAGCAAAGAGCAGTTGGAAGAAATTGAAGCATATCGTTTTGGGAATAAAATGAAAAATCAAACACAAGCGATACTATCTCTTGTGCGGCTTGGATTAGATGAGCTGTCAAAACAAGAGCGCACAATAATAGAAAAAACCTCCGACGCTTATAACGGTGCATCGGAGATTGGTGTAGAGGTTGCCGCATTTCGGTCGATATTAGAAAAGTCTAATATAGTGAAACCTGGATCCGACATATCCCAATCGGATCTTGAATTTCTTAAAGGTATGTTCTTAGCGTTGAAAGCACACTTCGAGCAAAGAAACGAACAGCTTAAATAACGAAGGATCTTCCTGAAGAATGAACTCAAGAAGTTCATTAATATTTGGTGTAGTGATGTCAGTGTCCATTCTGTATTCCCTCCTTTCTGGTGAATATTCTATCACCGGGAAGGAGCGGAAACAATTCGCAGGATACCCGATAATTCGCTGGAATATTGCAAAAAGTTCTATTTTTGCGCAATTATTTTTTAGCAAAATTTGCGATACGCTGAAAGGTTGTTCCCATTTTGGAAACAATCACGACAAAAATCCCGCCCATCCGAACAGAAACAAAAGAAAGGACTGATTCCATGAATACAAATCTGGCATACCAAGATGAAATTTGGGAAGAGCTGATTGACGGCAAGATCGTAGCAATGTCGCCGCGTCCAGCGATCAACCACATTTTTGTTGCTGGAAGGATATTCAGCATATTTGACCATTATTTATTGGGAAAGAAATGTGTACCCTTCCCCGATGGCACTGACCTCTATTTGTCCGAAAAAGACCA
>CAJUDU010000106.1 GCA_910584935.1 uncultured Butyricicoccus sp.
CTTTCTTTATTTTGCTCTCGTCGTCGATGCCCTTATGTGAACACGCCCTAGCATACAGTCAAGTCTTCAAACAGCAATTGACAATGGTACATTCAAGCATGCTGATTTTGACTTGAGTGTTGGCGGTACAAACCATGATCATTTGATTCTGACTGCTAAAAAGGCTGGTACGCAAGCTAATGCAGGATATACTGCACCTACCGCTACTAATATCAGTTATAAACTCAGCGAGTCTTATAAGGTGACAACGCAGTCCAAGGGTGCCGATGCAGTTGAAAACCCGAATGGTGACTATAACGTAGCAACGACAGTTATCAGCAAGGTAACTGCGGCTGACGCACACCGTATTGCAAGCACACATTTCAACCTGACTGACGATATGGTGACTGAAGGTTCTACTCTTACAATTGGCGACCAGAAATTCACGTTCACATCAAATCAGGATATGATTGGGCAGGAAGGTTATATTGACATTTCCAGCGGTGATTTGGATGATATTTCTGAAAGGCTGACCAAGGCTGCTGAAAAGAACCATGTATGGACTGTTGGTCATGACGGAAATGGTCACATTACCCTCCGCGAAACAGCTGCTCATGACGCAGATTATAAGATTGATACCAGCAAGGGTACTGTCAAGGCACCATCTGATGGTTGGGATCTCCGTACCGCAGAAGGCATTGCAAAGAGCTTGAGCTTTACTTCTGGAACCACGAAGACTGGCACACCGCTGACACTCCAGATTGGTGATAGTTCTGATTCCTTCAATCAGTTGCAGGTTTCAATCGGTGATATGCACGTCAATGCTTTGTATTGCTGATATTAATATTGGCACACAGGCAGGCGCGCAGGCCGCTGTTGACGTTGTCAAAAATGCAATCAACTATGTTTCCGGTGTACGCGGTGATTTGGGCGCGATCTCCAACCGCCTCGACCATACCGCTAACAACCTGTCTGTTATGAAGGAAAACATCACGGATGCTGAATCTACCATCCGCGATACCGACATTGCAGAAGAAATGATGGCTCATACCAAGAACAATATCTTGGTACAGTCCGCACAGGCGATGCTGGCGCAGGCGAATCAGGTTCCGCAGGGTGTTCTGCAGCTTCTCCAGTAAGTTGCTTCTGGCACGCTGAACAGAATATTGCTGTAACATATCAAATTAGAGGTGGCAGGGGTTTTTCCCTGTCACCTTTATTTTGTATGGGTATCAATCCGGCAATTAGGGTAAAATACGAAAACAGGCTGCAAAAAACGGCTCAAAGTGAAAAGAAACCGCCTAAATATGGCGGTTTCTTTTCGTATTAGGATAAAAGTCGGATTCTACAACTGTCAGCGTTCCAGATAGTTCTTTAATATCTGTGCTGCTTGCGCCCTGGTAGCAAGACCTTGGGGGTCAAGGGTACTGGTGCTCTTGCCGTTGATAATACCATTCTCCACAGCCCAGTACAGCGCATCCAGCGCATAGCTGCTGACTTCGCCAGCATCAGAGAAATGCAGTTGTTTGTTCGTGGCGGTGGGATTGTCGGCGTATCGCCAGAGCATAACAGCCAGTTGTTCACGGGTAATGAAATCATTGGGTCCAAATAATCCGTTGCCATAGCCGCTCGCGATACCCCGGCTGGAAGCCCAGCGAATCGCCTCAGCATACCATGCCTTGTCTGCTACATCAGAGAAGTCCATTTGGTCGTTTACCAAAGGTTTCTCCTCCTTATTGAACAGGATCTGAGCAAGCTGGGCACGTGAGAGGTTATCATTCGGCGCAAACTGACCGTTATTGTATCCATTCATCAGACCACGCGCATTGACAAACTGCACTGCTTCATAATACCAATCATTTTCGGAAACATCTGCAAAAGAATTTGTCCAAGATGTTTCGGTGGTTTGAGAAGTTTCTTCAGTGGTTTTGTAAGTCACTTCGATTTCTACTTTGTTGTTGGGTTGGGTAAAGGAAAATGTTCCATCTGAATTTTCCTTGACATCCACCAGTTTCTTATTTTGATCGGTAACAGTGATTTTATCCACCGCATAACCATTCTCTGGTGCAGGTTTGATTGTCACAGTGTCACCCCGCTTTGGGGAAGCAGGGGAAATGGTAACGCGCCCGCCTTCACTGGGCTGATTGATCGTAGGCGGATAGGACGTAGATTGGGTGTGTTTGCTGCCGCCTCCGCCGCCAGAAGAACCACTAGAGGAACTGCCACCCGTTGTTTCAAATACTGCTTTAATGGTCACATTTGCGGCAGGCATTGTGAAGCTATAACGGTTATTTCCCAAATCCTGTACAGGAATGTTCTGCCCTTGACTGTTGGAAACAGTCAGTCCGGACAATTTATATCCTGTGTTGGGACGAACAGACAGTGATACACTAGTACCTTCAGCAGCAGTACTGGCATTAGAACTAACTTCGCCACCAGCCATATTTGATATGGAGATATTGTAGGTTTCATGTTGATCAGAACCAAGCGCAGGGATAATCAAATACAAAGGTTCAGTTGTCAAAGTTGTTGCCGCTGTCCGCGCATTAAAGTTAAGTGTGACAGTATAGGTATACAAGCCATCTGTTGTTTTCGTGGGAGATTGATAGGAAATCGTATTGAGGGTATAAGACAACAGATTGCTGACAGACGCTAACGTGTCGCGGACAATGCCGGACATATACTGTTTGGCGGAGTCTTCATTCTGATAGGCATAGTCAGCGCGTTGGTCTTTCTCAATGGTTACTTTGTTGTAGCCTTCTGCCACGATAGGGATAACAATCGTTGCGGAATTGCCGCTGGCATCGCGCTCGTTGGCACATTCGTAATCACCGTCAGTATTCTCAATGAATTTGTGGCCTGTAGCGGGGATGGGTTCCGTCTTAATATCGCTGCATCTGGAGCAAGTGGAAGTCTGTTCGCCAGATTCTGTGCAGGTGGGTGCTTTTGTCGTAACAGGATCAGCATAATCATGCCCCAAAGCGGGGATGGTTTCTGTCTTAACATCGCCGCAGCCGGAACAAGTGGAAGTCTGTTCGCCAGCGTCCGTGCAGGTGGGTGCTTTTGTCACCGTCGGTTCACCATAGGAATGGGTGTGTGTGTCGCCGGGATCTTCACCAGGATTGTCGGGATCCTTGATCACATCATCTTCGGAATTGAGGTGATTAGGAGGCGCGGCATTATAATGTATCGTTGGATTTGTTGTAATCCCAAGATAGTTTGTTTTAAGACTATTCCATTCGTTCTGAGTGCCGCCAAAGTATATATCCCTTAGGGTAGCACAACTTGCGAATATATTACTTCCTGGGGTTGAATCATTTTCCCCAAAACCTTGAATGCTTTTGGGAATATACAAACTAGAAAGGGATGTACAGCTTTGGAACGTCCCATCTCTGATTCGGTCTAAGCTCGGGGGCAATGATATAGAAGACAGATATCGGCATCCAAAGAAAAGTTCTCTGCCAAGCATTACAGTGTTCTTATTGTTGGGATCAAATATCGCATAGGTTAACCCCGAACTCGCAAATGCGGAAGCGCCAACTTTCTGAATGCTAGCGGGCAATGTGATTGCATTTAAACTCATACAGGCATGGAAAGCCGTATCTCCGATTTCTGTTACGCTGTCAGGAATAGTGACGCTCATGGTTTTACTGTTAGCAAAGGCATTATTTCCGATGCGTGTCACGCCATTTTCAATCACGATGTTCAAAATCTGATCCAGGTAAGCGTTCCAAGGCTGCGTTCCATCATTGTAGTCCGGTATTTCACCAGTACCGGAGATTGCCAGCGTATTTGACTTTGACAGCTTCCAGTGAAGCCCTCCAGCTATATCGCCTTTTGCGTTCTCGTCCATTGGGTCATCGGGAGAAGTGCCATCTTCTGTGGGGGTTCCGTTTACATAACGGGTAATCCAAGTGTCGGCGTTTTGTACCTCGGCTTTTGTCATTGTCCGTCCCCAATGGACTTTTCCGCTATAGTTTCCCTCAGCAAGTACCACACCCACACTGTTCTTTTGCAGGACAATTACCGTATGGGCGTTGTTATTGGTTCGGAGGATATCGCCTACATGCACATCTTCAAACGTGAATCCTGATGTTTTCATCCTGGCAGGCAGAGAGCCGAAAGCCGCATCACTAAGTATGAAAGCAAATGCCGCACAACCCACGCCGCCGCGTACACCAACATTAGAACCGCTGCCAGCGCCTTTCCAATTATATGAATTGGACATTGTATAAGGTGTGCTGTTTGTCCATGCAGTTCCCTCTTCATATTCCTTTACATTTTTCAGAGCAATCATACTGTCATAGGCTTGTTTTTCAGTGGGATTAGTCGTTGCAGCTGCACGCGAATTTGGTTCGGCTGCTAACGACTGCACTTGTTCCTGTGTGGGGGGTGGCTGCTGATACGCATACACTTTTGGCACAGTGGATATACACAAACACAGTGCCAAAGCAGTTGAAAAAACCTGTTTTTTCAATTTTCTTGCCTCCAATCAATTTGTAGTATCATTGTGTTGTAACAGTTGTTTTCCTTCCAATTTTAATATATCATTTTCCCCGTAGTTTGTCAATTCCACGCAATACCGGGGCTTGGATTTAGACACAAATATACAAATTGTACAAAAAAGCGCGTAGACGATAACCGCTGTGCGGTATTCAGTGTGGATAAAATCAACCTCTACGAGCTATCCAAAACCTTGGTTTATAAAAATTTTTGTGCAAATTGCAATGATTAGAGTTATGGTTTTAGAAAAAACAATCGTTTATTTATCATTTAGAACAATCTGGCAATCCAAAATGATTTGATTTGTCATATTTTAATGAGAAGTGGTTTTTGTGAAAATCAATTAACCCTTCATTTCTCATTTTCCCCAATTCTTTAGAAAGTGCGCTGCGTTCTAAATTCAAATAATCTGCCATCTGTTGGCGGTCAAAGGGGATGGTAAATTCAGTGCTTCCAGCCCGCACCGACTGAAAAGAGAAATAAGAAAAGAGCCGTCCTCGTACTGTTTTGGAAGTTGTGCAGAAGATACGGTTGCTTAATGCAAGATTTTTTTGAAGGGAACACATAAAAAGATTGTGGTGCAGTTTTGCATACCATGACGTTTGCCAGTTCTCTTTCTGGAGCAGTGCGCAAATATCAATCAAAAGGATTTCCGCATCAGCTGTACAAACCACATCTACCATTAACGGTTCGTGACACAGCACATAAGTTTCAGCAAACATCTGTCCTATAGAGATATTTTGAAGGATGCTTTTATTTCCCCATAAATCGACATTTTCAATATGAACGTTTCCAGACAGGACAACACCCATTTCATGGATTAGATCACCCATGTGAAAGATTGTTTCCCCTTTGGAAAAGGAACATTGCCGCAAACATTGAAGGGAACATATTTCTTTCAATTCTTCTGGATTAATGTTGCGGAATAATGGTGAAGGTATGAAATTCATGATTTTCCTCATTTCTTGATTCATTTTGGGTAATATAACCACAGGGCAATTCTTGAAGTACTTTTCTGGATCTGCTATTTATTGGATAAAACCGGAGCCGTTCAAGTCGATGTGATCATAATTGGCGCTATAATGAAATTTTTCCATATTCAGTATAATATTTTCGCCTTGTGGATTATAATATCCCTGTTTTTCTCCTCAAAATCTCGATTTCGTGGTTATAACAACGGAAACTGTTTCGTCATTATAGTATCCTTTCAATAGAAAGTCAAGAAACGATCATCGGATAGGAGATAATAAATATGGTTCGTAAGATCATTGAGATTTGTGAGGAAAAATGTAATGGCTGTGGAGCTTGCGCCAATGCTTGTCATGAAGGGGCAATTGGTATGGTAGATGGCAAGGCAAAGCTGCTGCGGGATGATTATTGTGACGGTTTAGGAGATTGCTTGCCCACTTGCCCTACGGGCGCGATTACTTTTGTTGAGCGGGAAGCTGCAGAATATGATGAACAGGCGGTGATAGCGCATAAGAAAACAAAACAATCCGGTGAAGTTCCGATTGGCTGTCCTGGTCAGCAGATGCGCCACTTTGAGCGGGCAAAGGTAGAGGAGCAAGCGCCTGCGGAGATTGTCCAGCCTATGTCCCAACTTGGACAATGGCCTTGCCAAATTAAGCTGGTGCCGGTTAATGCGCCTTATTTCGATGGTGCAAAGCTGTTGATTGCGGCTGATTGTACCGCTTACGCTTATGCGAATATGCACCAAGATTTTATGAAGGGCAAAATCACGCTAATTGGCTGTCCAAAGCTGGATGACATAGATTACAGCGAGAAGCTGACTGAAATCATCAAGCAAAATGATATCCAAAGCATTACCATTGTACGGATGGAGGTTCCTTGCTGTGGTGGCTTAGAGCTTGCAGCGAAAAAGGCGCTTCAAAACAGCGGAAAATTTATTCCATGGCAAATAGTCACTATTTCTGTGGATGGACAAATTAAAGAATAGGAGATTGTAATGAAAAATATTAAAAAAGCAGAAGTGCTTACCTTAAAAGAGCAGATTAAGGAACCGCTGATTAAAGCTCCTCTCAAATCACATGCAATCGAAATATGA
>CAJUDU010000107.1 GCA_910584935.1 uncultured Butyricicoccus sp.
TGGATACCTGCAACATCTGGCTCAATGGCTTGGTTGGTTCCGGATATCTGCTGGGTGCGCGTGCGGAGATTCTGGGCGATGAAAACCCGACAACAGATTTGATGGCAGGGATTATCCGTGTTCATATCTATATGACGCCGCCAAGCCCGATGCAGCAATGTGATTTTACGCTTGAGTATGACGCGAATTATGTCGCGGCGGCATTTGCGTAACGAGAAAGGAGCAGTCAATGAACAGACCACAGGCTTATATTTCATTCGAAGTCTATGAAGACGGCATAGATCTGCTTGGCATTGCCAAAGCAACACTGCCAGATGTTTCGTATCTGACATCCACCATTACTGGCGCGGGCATGATGGGTAACATCGAAACCCCATTGGCAGGTATGATTGATGTTATGACATTAAATTTACAGTTCTTGAGCGTTACTGGCGCAGCATCAAAACTGCTTGTCCCGAAAAAGCATCATATTGACTTGCGGGCAGTTGAGCAGTATTGGGACACAAGTGAAGTGGAACTGGGTTTCACAAAACAAAAACACGTCATGACTGTGCTGCCAAAAAAAATGTCGCCAGGCACAATTGCTCCGGTTACTGCCGCAGACGCGTCCGGCGAATTTAGTGTCTATTATTATGCCGCATTTGAAAATGGGAACTCACTTTGGGAGATTGACCCGTTTAACCAGATTTTCAGCGTAGGCGGCGTGGATTATTGGGCGGACATCCGCAAGGGCTTAGGACTGTAAGAACAACAATAACCGGATATTTTGAAAGAAGGGTTTTTAATGGACAACACAAACAATGGCGAAATTATCATCGTTGACCCGCTGGATCAGGAGGAAGAAAGCGACTATACTTACACACACAATTTCAAAAAGCCGTTTTCGTGGGAAGGCAAAACCTATGAAATACTGCATTTTGATTTCAGCAAACTGAACGGGCGCGATTTCCTGATGGTTGGCACCGAATTGACGCGGTTAGGCATCCCAGCCCCTGTACCATCATTATCCGGCGAATATCAGGCGCGAGTTGCTTTGCGTGCCTGTGAAGAAAAAATTGATATGACATTGTTGTATGCAATGCCGCTGATTGAGGTAAATGCAATTCTGCGCAGGACAAAGGATTTTTTGCTGCTGTCGGAGCACTGAATGCCACAGCATCATGGCTCCGCAAACAGTGCATGATTCTGGCAAGGAACTGCAATACCCCGATTCCATTTTGGGAATCGCTCCCTTTATCTGAACTAAACGCATATATACAGACAAACAATGAAGTTGTTCGGGAAGAAACCAGACCGCAAGCAACGAACAAAGGAGGGCAAGTGCGTTGAGCAAAGGAAAAACCTATGAAATGGAGTTTCGGCTGAGCGCACAAGCAAACAGTGCGTTTAGCGGCACATTTTCCAAAGCCCAGGCTGAATTTTCACGTCTGGGCAAGGAAATTCAAACATTAAACCGTGTGCAGTCTGACATATCCGCCTGGCAGAAGCAACAAGGTGCAGTAGAAGCAACAAGGCAGAAACTTGCCAATCTGGAACAGCAGCAGGCAAAACTTTCGCAGCAGAAAAGTTTTTTGCAACAGCAGATACAAGAAACACAGGCGGCGGGGAAATCTACCGCTGCACTGGAACGTCAAAAGGCAGAGCTGGAACAGAAAGAATTGCAGTTACAGCAGCGTATCGCAGGCACCAACACGGCGTTAGAACGCCAGCAGCAGCGTTTGGGCGAAACAGGCACAAGGCTTCAGCAAGCTGGCGTAAATACCAATCAGCTTGCAAGCGAAAGCGCACGGCTAAGCAGTCAGTTAGAAACTTTGCGTGGGCGGCAGGAGCAAGTCACACAGAGCGCGCAGAGTTTTGGTGAAACAACTACTGCGGCTTTTGACGCGGCGGCAAGCGCAATTGCCGCTGCTGGTCTTGCTACAGCGCTTCACGGGATTTATAGCGGATATATGGAATGCGTCACAATTGCTGGCGATTTTGAAGAAGCCATGTCCAATGTGGAAGCGTTGTCTGGATCCACAGCAGCAGAAATGGCAGCGCTGACCGCGCAGGCAAAAGAACTGGGCGCAACCACCAAATTTACAGCCCAACAAAGTGCAGAAGCCATGGGATACATGGCGATGGCAGGTTGGGATGCTGCTGAAATGATGGCTGGCATGGATGGTGTTATGAACCTGACCGCGGCAGACGGCGGCGATTTAGCAACAGTTTCTGATATTGTAACGGATAGTTTAACCGCATTTGGCTTAGCTGCGGCAGATACTTCCCATTTTGCTGATGTACTTGCGGCAACTGCAACCAACTCTAATACCAGCGTTTCAATCATGGGCGAAACATTCAAACAATCGGCGTCTATTGCTGGCGCACTCAGTTATTCCATTGAAGATGTATCCATTGCTGTTGGGCTAATGGCGAATGCTGGCGTAAAAGGCAGTATCGCAGGTACCGCACTGAAAAATATGTTCAATGGTTTGCTGGAAGGTGCAACACTGACCAGCGAGGCTTTTGGTGAATATGAATTTACCGCCGTTCGCGCTGACGGTACCATGAAAAGTTTTGGCAGCACCATCAACGAACTGCGCGGTTATTTTGACCAGATGACCGAATCGGAAAAGGTCAATAATGCCATGACAATCGCCGGACAGCGCGGTTACAATGGACTGCTTGCAATTTTGAATGCCACCAATGAAGATTACGCTTCCCTGACAGACAGCATTTACAATTGCGCAGGCGCCGCAGAAGCCATGGCAGAAATCAAGCTGGATAACGTCAACGGCGATTTGACCTTAATGAAATCCGCGTGGGAAGGACTTACACTCAGCATTGGCGGAAAATTCACTCCTGCTATGCGTAAAGTCTATTCCCTTGGTGCAGATATTTTCAGCGGAATTGGCAAATTTATTGACAAAAATCCTGCGCTTGTTAAAGCAATCGGTGCTGGGACGGCGGCACTTACGGCAGCGACAGGCGTGCTTGCACTTTTGGTAGCAGGTCGAAAAGCTTTAATTGCCCTGAAACAAGCTCCGTTGCTGGCGTCCCTTGCAGCAGCAGGGCCTGTTCTGGCAGGTGTTGCGGGGATCTCTGCCTTGGTTGCAGGGCTTACTGCAATTGTATCCGCTTCCAATGAAGCTGTGCCGCCGGTACAGGAACTTACCGAAGCTGCACGCGGTATGAATGATGCGTTCCGGGCAGCGGAAAACACTTTCGCCGAATCCATGTCCAAAACACTTGCATCAGCAAATATGGCTGAAAAGTATATTGATGTGCTGGATGGGCTTGGCACAGCAACCCGGCATACTGCTGATGAAAAAGAAAAATATCATACCACCCTTACGATGCTTTGTGATACAGTGCCGGAACTGGCAGAGTATATCGACCTGGAAACCAACAGCATCGAAGGCGGCACACAGGCTTTGCGTGAACATATCGACGCGATGAAACAGGATGCGCAGCAGCGGGCATATCAGGACGCTTACAACGAAGGATTGAAAACACAGTCAGAGGTTGAAAAAGAGCTTGTTAAAAACCGCATTGAACTTTCAATGGCTGAAAATACGCTGGAACGCGCCCGGAAAAAATACGCGGACACAGAGAAAAAAATTCATGAATTAAACGCAAACGATGATAATTCCTATGCGGAATATCAAAAATTGAATGATGAACTCGATCGCGCCGAATATGAAGTCAGCAATGCGGAAGCTGCGGTAATGAGCTACAGCGAATCGGTGAAAGATTGCGAGCAGGCATCCAGCGAAGCTGCGGATAAAGTTGCTGCACTGAAAGATGCCATGGATGCTTTCACAATTCAGGCGGTAAGCGGCGGGGAAGTTTCGGCGGAAGAAGCCGCAAAACTTGTTGACCTTGGCAATGCAGCATCTGATGTTTCTGACGAAATGGCGACATTGACGGAAGCTTATGAAGCAGCTTGCGCAGAAGCTTATGAAAGCATATCCACACAATATAATTTGTGGGATCAGGTGAAAGAATCTGCTGCAATCAGTGTGGATACCTTAAACAATGCCATGGGAAGCCAGACAAAATACTGGCAGGAGTACAACGCTAATCTGCAAAATTTGATTGCGCGTGGTGCAGAAATTGATGGGTTACGTCAAATGGTTGCTTCCCTTACCGATGAAGGGGAGCAAGGTATCGCGGCGATTGCCGGACTGGCAAACGCCACAGACAGCGACTTAAAGCAGGCTGTGCAAAACTGGAAGACCCTGCAAAATGAACAGAAGGCAACCTCCGAAAGTGTCGGCGAACTGAAAACGCAATTTACTGAAAGAGTAAATGAGATGCTGGAAAGTTTCAAAAGCACAGTTGCCGATATGAATCTTAGCAATGAAGCAAGAGCAAGCGCAGAAAGCACCATCAATTCTTTTATTAAAGCGGCAGATGATATGCGAGGTCCAGTGCGCGAAGCTTATGCCAGACTTGCAAGGGAAGCCATCAACCAGTTGAACACAGTCAAATCTACAATATCAAGCGCATACTCCACCATCGGTGCAGGTGCAAATTCCGGCGATGGCAGCAACGGCGGCGGTTTCCTGGCACTGACAAACAGATTGTTTGCTTCCGGCACACCTGATGCCCCGCCAGGTTGGGCATGGGTTGGTGAGCAGGGGCCGGAACTTATCAATTTGCATGGCGGCGAAGCGATCCTGCCAACAGATGCTTCCCTGGCTTTTGCTGCGGCGGCAGCTATGCCGGAAATGCAGATTACCGCATTTGCACCGCAAGTTATCGGAGCAATTGGAGCATATGCCAATCCACCTGTCCAAGCGGAAAGTGCAATCTATGCGCCTGCTGCATCCACGCCGCCTGCGCCGATAATTAACATCCATATTGACGGCAATGCAACACCTGAAACTGTAGACAGATTGTATGATTTCCGGGATGAAATGATGGATATGATACAGGAAGTAATGGCGGAAGAACGGATTTCAGCAAGGAGGAATGTCTACGTATGAGCAGGATTTATACCACAGTGCAAGGTGATATGTGGGACAGTATCGCGTATAGCCAACTTGGCAGCACAACACATACAGACAGCTTGATTGCCGCCAATCCTGCATATCGGAATATCTATAGTTTCCCTGCTGGAATCCAGCTAACCCTTCCTGATTTGGATGATGTCCGGCAGGCATCCAGCACCTTGCCACCTTGGAAGGAGGCGCTGGGATGAGCAACGCAAATCTTGCACGGCATACCAATGTCGAAATTGCCTTTGGCGGCACAGATATCACAAAATCAATCCGCCCTTACTTATTGTCATTAACTTACACTGATAATGAAGAAGATGAACCAGACGACCTGCAAATCAAACTGCAAGATCGGGATGGCATATGGGTTACATCGTGGCTGACAGATATGGTAAATGCCGCGTCAGAATCCATAGAACCCGGCGCGGATGATAATGCAAAAACTTATACTGTGACTGCAAAAAGTGGACTTAATGTCCGTGCTGGTGCAGGAACGAAATATAAAAAAGTCGGGATGCTTGCTTTTGGCGCGTCAGTCACTGTCCAGGATACCGCAGGAGGTTGGGCAAATATCGGCACCGGCTATGTCAGTATGAAATACCTGAAGGCGGGAAGCGGGGGCGGTAAAAAAGACAACAAGAACAAGGACAGTAACCCAAACACTGCCATGCGGATGCAGGTTGTTATCCTGCGTGAAAATTGGAATACTGACGGACAGGACAAGGCGCTGGACTGCGGACAATTTGAACTGGATTCGATTGATGTTTCCGGACCTCCCGCAACTGTGACCATCCGCGGCACAGCATTGCCTTGGGTTTCCGGCGTCCGCCGCACCAAGAAAAACCGGGCATGGGAAGCCTATTCCCTGTCCGGCATCGCGGAGGAAATTGCAAGCACAAACGGCATGACTTGTATGTTTGAATCTACAATCAACCCGGTTTATGAACGTGTGGAGCAGTTTCAAACCAGCGATATTGATTTTCTGTCTGTACTTTGCCACAATGCCGGATTGTCACTGAAAGCAACGAAAAATATTCTTGTACTGTTTGAACAGGCGGATTTTGAAGCCAAACCTGCGGCATTTACTGTGAAATATGGTGATGGTACATATACAAAATACAAATTGTCCACAGGTACAGCCGAAATGCGTTTCGCTACCTGCCGAGTGCAGTATACCGACCCTGTGACACACAAAAAGTTTACCGCGACAGCTAAAGCTTCTGATTACAAAGAAGATGCAAAAGATAATCAACAGCTTGAGATTATCGCAAAAGTATCCAGTATTGCGGAAGCAAAAACCCTTGCTGAAAAATGTTTGCGGCTGTATAACAAATATTTTCGTATGGCGGATTTCACATTTCCGGGCAACCCGGATATTGTTGCTGGAATTACTGTCACGCTGGAAGGTTGGGGTGCCTGGGACGGGAAATATATCGTTAAACAGGCAAAACATACTGTAGGCAGTTCGGGTTATACCACACAAGCTACTTTGCGGAAGGTTCTGGGGGCTGAATGATGGATACTGA
>CAJUDU010000108.1 GCA_910584935.1 uncultured Butyricicoccus sp.
TATTTTACACTTGTTTATCATTTGTGCAATATTTATTTTTCAAACAAGGCTTAATTTTTATCGGCGCTTTTCTCGTGATGAGATATGCGGTACGATGACGGCATCTGCACAGCCGGAGAACTGCGGCATTATTCACCCAACTGAAGATAGGCGGTTTACAGTCCGTGAGGTTGCAAGAATTCAAACATTTCCAGATGATTTTAAATTCATAACGGATACTCCCCAAAATATAACCGCAATGTATAAGGTTATTGGAAATGCTGTGCCTGTAAATCTTGCATACGCTATTGCAACTGCAATAATGGAGCAGGTTTTCAGCGAGAAGGATTTGCATAATAGGGGGGAACAAGTATGAATACTGACAAAGCATACCTTTTAGGATTGATCATTGGCGGAGGCATTTTCGGCAATGCAGAAGATGTATTTCGCATTAAGCTTCCATATAAAAAATGGGGATCATATCTCGATAATCCGCAGCGAGCAGGACAAATAGCGGCTGATATTTTGAGGCGCGTAGGACAGATGTTTCGGGCTATTTACGGATTATCTGTTCAATATGAAACTACTCCGGGAGGAACATGGGTTATTCTTTGTGAGGGCGACACTACATCAGTAAAGGCTGACTTGAATCACTATGGTATATCAGCAGAGGGTGAAATTAGGGGCAATGCCGATATAGAGTTGCTTGTCGCTGATTTAATTGATGATAATCTCAAACGCAGATTTATTGCCGGACTTGCTGATACCATTGGCAGCATGGCAAAATCTCAGAGGCGATTTTCAGATGAACATCAAATTCTCTCCTTCGAAATAAAAGGATATAACTTCAAATTCGTATGTGAACTTTGCCGGTTGTTGTATAGTATCAATTGTATCCCTGACCAAGTAAATTGGAATCACCCTAATATTCACTGTCCAAGTGACCCCTACTATGCTCAATGGAATAAGGGATTTAAGCTTCGCATATTATTGGATCAGTACGCACGATTTGGCGCATTTGCGTTTAGAACCAAGGTGGAATCCTCGAACGAGAATCGCAGTTTGCAAAGAGAACAGCATGAAGCCGAGAAATGTGAAACTCGCGAAATTCATATTACGCCTTCAACGGTACACCCAGCGGAGAATGATGCAAGGTTGCCTGATGTTATTAGAGGCGGTCACTATGTCCATTTTCGCCACTTCTGCGCTGTACTCGGCTGTGAACATGCGCCTTATAATGCGATATGCCCAATACTAAATCAGAATTTAGGATTGCTAATCAATCCCTTCCCAATTTTGACAAAGGGCGACTTAGAACGGATTGAGAATATAATCCGAAATGATAGCCTTATGGCAAATCGAGCATATGCGGACAGGCAAATTAGTGTGCTTTCTTTGCTCCAAACATATGCAGCGGATAAAGATAAGTTGCTTTATGGCTCAAATGAAAATGTTGGATATCCGATAAATGAAATTCTCAAGGCGATTGCATATGTTATTGCAGATGACACTGAATTGTTTGGAAATCGCCCTAACGGCAAATGGTTAAGGGAGGGATAGTATGAATCCAATTCAATACGCATTTTGCGCCGGTTACATGGTGATTTCCCTGCTGCTGGTTGCCAGTATCGCAACACAAGATACAGAAGATAAAACCATTTCGCGCAGTGGGCAGCAGGGCACATATTTCTCCAAAAATATCCGTAAATCCAAGGAAGCACGAAAGGAACGGTTCATCAAAGGTTCTGCCGTTTTATTCGCGGTCATGAACCTGACTGCAATGTTCGTCATGGCTTAAAAAATAGAAAACAAAAATGAGTAGGAGGACATATTATTATGAGTAAAAAGAAAACTGCATCGGTTCTGCTGGCAGGATGCCTGATTGGTTCTAATGTTGTGCCTGCGTTTGCCGCCGGGAATACAGGTTTGCTGCTGCATACAGGCAGCACAGAAATCCGTGTGAAAGTCGGGGATGGGAAAGTTCGGAAGAATGTCACCGATATTATGGCAATGCCGATGGTTGGCGATGGGATGGGTATGCCTGCCAATGCCTCCTGGGATGAAACAACGCAGGAATTTGTAATTGAAAACACAGAGCAAAACGCCACATTTATTCTGAGCTGGAAAGATGAACATCTGGACGACTTTTACATGGCGACAGTGCAGGTGGAAAGTGATGGTACAGCAAAGCTGACCTTGATGGGCGAAGAAAATCCGCCTGTAGAGGAAAGCAAGGTTGTCATGAAAACAACATCTTTGGATTTCAGCGACCCGGCGCTGTCCCCTATGATTGAGCTGGAAAATACCGCAGGCACACTGCTTTCCGAATACATGCTGAGTGCATCCCAAACGCAGAAGACATCGGTGAAAGGTGCAGTCTTGACAGATTTGCTGGCTTTTCTGAGCAGTCTTGGTGTGCAGTGGGATGAAACGACACCCCTGCCTGCGACAGTTTATCTCTGGCATAATGAAACTTGTTTGGGCGCATTGTCTGTAGCAGGCGCGGCTGTGGAAGAAGATTCAATTGCAAACCATCTGTCTGTTCCCGCCGATGCCGGGCTGCTGTTCTCCTATGCCTACAATCAGACCAATGTCAATGCGGTTGACAATGACCTGAAGCTGAACATTGACCTGGAGGATACCAGCAAATTTGAAAGTGATAAACTCTTGTTATCGGCTTCCAAAGATACGCCTGCCGCATTGTCCGGGCTGACAATTTCAGATGTTTCTATTGCCGGCAGCAAGGTCAGCATGAAAGTGACAGGCGTATATGGAAATATCAGGGATTTGGAAACTGCTCATCTGTTTTATGGTACAGATTATATCGGTAGCATTGATGTCAGTGTTGTTGTTTCTGCTAAACCCACCTTTGCGCTGGGTGAAGATAAGTTGGTGAACCTGGTTTTCGCCTACAATGCAGCGGAAACGGATACTGCATCTGACTCTGTGGATTTGGTGACAAACCATCAGGTTGATCCTGCAAAGCTGCAGCTTCGTGCCAGCAAAGATGCGGAAGAACCCTTGAAAGCCTCTTTCTCTGCAACAAACACGGTGATTACTGTGACACTGGAAAAGGGGTTCCCTGACGGGACATATGCACTCTTTTATGATGGGGAATACCTCGGCAATATTCAGGTACAGAAAACAGTTTCGGAAGCGCCGGATACAACAGTTTCTGTGCTGGGCAACAGCCTGAACTATGAATTTTCCTATCTGGCAGCTGCATCGGATCAGCAGACAGACAAATTGATGCTGAATATCGTAAACCCGAAGGGTGAAGCGGTTTCCATTGCGGATTTTGAAATCAAAGAACAAAAGCCGGATGGGACTTTGGCTGACACGAATCTTGTAACCATTGAATCCTTCAATGCGGAAGATAACAGCCTGACTGTATCCCTGATGCGTGGAACGGATGAATCCGCGCCGCAAATGCCAGTTATGCTGCTGTTCCGTGGCAAGGCAGTCGGTGAGCAGCCCATTTATATCACATCCATGGTAATGCCCAACCAAGATCCATATCTGGTGGAAAGCATCCATGAAATTGTTGCGCAAAGTTATGATGCTGATGGAGACGGCACACCAGATGCGGATATTCCATACAGCGAGGAATATGCTGAGGATAACAGCAAAAAGGCTGATTTTATCCAAAAAACCGTGCAAACCTGGATAGATTCTGTTGCACAGATGGACGGGTATGCCGATTGGGCTGGCGCTAAGATCGCTATCACATATGATACGGAAGCAGGTTGTTTCAAAAGTACAATTTCAGTCCGGGATGCGGTTTCCAACGCAAAAACATGGCATGTCACCATGAAAGCAAAACCGGTAGAAGATACCCTGCCTGCTGTGGATATTGCGTCTGTTACAATGAAGCGTACAGCGGCGCAGAAAATCACATTCTCTTTTGGAACCGGTACAACAGCGGCGACAGAAGCAACGATCCAGGTTGAAAATCCGGAAATTGCGGTTATCAGCACTGAGAAAATCACAGCAGACACTGAAGAAAAAACGCTGACTGTAACTGGCAAGCAAAAAGGTGAAACCAAGGTGAAAATCACCTTTAACGATGCCGCACAAACCATAATTGAAGTTCCAGTCACAGTGCAGCCCATCATGTATAAGGTATCCGCTTCTGCCGGCAGCAATGGTACAATTACCTGTTTGACAGAAGGTTTTGACGGGCTGGCAGAAGAAGGGCAGAGTCTGAAATTTGAGATAAAACCCGACTCCGGCTATCGTGTCAGCGAGCTGCTGATTGATGGAGAAAGCAAAGATAAGGTGCTTTCCTATGAACTGACAGATATCCAAAAAGACCATGTCATTTCCGTTGCATTTGAGAAAATCCCGTCTGCACCTATCTTTATTGGCGGCGGTGGAGGCGGCGGAAGCAGCAGTAGTTCTTCGTCTGCGACCAGCAAGCCCACAGTTTCCGCAAATAAGGGCGGCACAGTCACTGTGATGAAAAACAACAAAACTTGCGTGATTACACCGGAAAAAGGCTATATCATCAAGGATGTGATTGCAAACGGGAAATCCGTGGGCAGCGTAGAGGTCTATGAATTCAAAACAGCTTCCAAGTCCAACACGCTCAAGGTTGAGTTTGCCAAAGCCGAGGTACAAAAGCCGGAAACAAGCAAATTCACTGATATTGCTGGACATTGGGCAGAAGATGCCATTCGGGTATTTGAGAAAAACGGCTGGGTCAACGGCATTTCCGACACCATTTTTGCGCCTGAAATGGGCATGACACGCGGTATGTTTGTCACCATCCTTGGACGCATGAACCAGGTAAACGCCGGAGCAGTCGCCAGCGAATTTGTGGATGTAAATCCGGGCAAGTATTACACCGGATATATCCAGTGGGCATATGAATCCGGTATCGTAAGTGGTGTGGGCGATAGCCGGTTCGCGCCGGACCGCAATATTACCCGTGAGGAAATGGCGGTTATGGTCAATAACTATCTGAAAATCAGGAACTACACACTGACCGAACGGGATGACATGGTATTCCAAGATGAACATGAAATCAGCGATTGGGCGAAATCCGCCGTCCATCGGCTGGCAAGATGCGGTATTGTTACCGGTAAAGGTGATAACCGTTATGATGCACATTCTGGCGCAACCCGCGCCGAACTGGTTTCTATTTTGAACCGCGTCAACAACCTGAAATAAACCTGCAAGGCAGCACAGGGGCAAAAACGCTCCTGTGCTGTTTTTCTGCATAGAATAACCCAACTGAAAAAAGGGAGTGTATCACGATGAAAAAGAAGCGTGTTATTTTCAAAATTTTATGGAAAGGTTTTTTAGGGATTCTTCTGGCAGCCGTCTTATATTGGCTGGCAACAAACCGGGTGCTGTTCAAAGAATCCATTTTAAGAACCGGCAATCGACCCGCATTGTTTGCTATTCTTGCTACAGAACTGATGCTGTTTTGTTTGATGCCAATCTGTCGGCGGAAAGAAAGCCGTGGGGTAAGGCGTACAGGCGGCAAGCGTTTGCAGACGAACCAGATGAATGTGGGGCATGAGATTCCCACACCAAGCCCCATGGAAATCAAAACGAAAGAGCAGGTTGCAGTACCGGACAATAAGTCTGCTGAGCCGTTGGCTCCCATACAATCGGCTGTCCGCTTTTCAGATATTGCCGGTTATGAAGGGACGAAGCGGTCTATCCAGTTTATTGTAAACTGCCTGCAAAACATCAACACACTGGATATTGTAGGCGCGAAGCTGCCTGCAGGTATCCTGCTGGCAGGACCGCCGGGCACAGGCAAAACTTTTATGGCAAAAGCTGTTGCCGGGGAAGCTGGCGTTCCATTTTTCTCTGTGTCGGCATCTTCCTTCATGGAACTGTATGTCGGGCAAGGTCCTCGGAATATCCGGGCACTTTACGCGGCAGCAAGGACACATTCGCCCTGTGTTGTCTTCATTGATGAAATTGATGCAATTGGCGGCATCCGGAACAGTGGGGAAACCAATTCTGAGCGCCGGAACACATTGAATGCACTGCTGGTTGAGCTTGACGGCATGGCAGGGAATACCGGCATTTTGACGATTGCCGCAACCAATACGCCAGAAGATTTAGACCCTGCACTGGTTCGGGCAGGGCGGTTTGATCGGAAAGTTTATATGCCGCTGCCGGATGTACAGGAACGGGAAGCAATCCTGAAAATCCACTGCCGGAATAAACGCATTTGCCCGGATGTAGATTTCAAACACCTGGCAGTTTCCACACCGGGATTTTCTGCATCCATGTTGGCATCACTTGCAAATGAAGCTGCACTGCACGCAGCTTATTGTGATTCTTTTAGTGTTTCCATGGCAGATTTTGAATATGCCATGTTCCAGATCATCATGGAAGGGGAACAGAAAAAGAGTACCAATGAAGCCGAACGGCAGATGGTTGCCTGGCATGAAGCAGGGCATACATTGGCGATTAAGGAACCGCTGATTAAAGCTCCTCTCAAATCACATGCAATCGAAATATGA
>CAJUDU010000109.1 GCA_910584935.1 uncultured Butyricicoccus sp.
CTGTTTTGCATCTCTGGTTTCGTTATTCTGAAATAACGTTTCCCAAATTTCCCAATCGCAACTTTTCTGCATCTCTAAACACCATATTTCTCTCAAAAATAGATTTAGAGCACACTTTCGTGTGCTCTAAACGCGCTGCATCTTTTTGTTGGGCACAACCTGGTGCCGGTGACCGGACTCGAACCGGTACGGTGTCGCCACCGGTGGATTTTGAGTCCACTACGTCTACCAATTCCATCACACCGGCACATAACATTTATATTATACTCGATACACTGCATTTTGGCAAGAGGAATTTTCAAGATTCCGATAAAATTTTTTATCAGGGGGGATACGCCCAAGCATTTCCCATTCAGCTTGAAACGCATCTCCCCTTAAAGCATTCGTTAAAACCCTTTTTACTTGACCAAATTAAGCCGTTTACTCATCCAATCATAATTTACACTGCGATCTAATGCCTGTTGTTTGGTAATTTTCCCTTGCTGGAGTAATTTTAATAAACTTTGATCCATTGTAATCATCCCTTGCGCGGCAGAAGTGGAAATCAAGTTATCCAATTGATGTGCTTTAGATTCCCGGATTAAATTCCGTGCCGCGGAATTAACCTTCATAATTTCAAATGCCGGCACAAGTTCTCCATCCACAGCAGGGATTAACTGCTGTGATACAACCCCTTCCAGCACTAACGCAAGCTGTGTGCGTATCTGCTGCTGCTGTTCAGAGGGAAATGAATCAATAATACGGTCAATGGTATTTGCCGCGCCAATAGTATGCAGTGTTGAAATAACCAAATGCCCTGTTTCCGCGGCTGTCACAGTCGCTTTAATGGTTTCCGCGTCCCGCATTTCCCCAACTAAAATAATATCCGGCGCTTCACGCAATGCGGCACGTAATGCCACATCATAAGTAGCAGTATCCGAATATAATTCACGCTGTACCACCACACTTTTTTTATGTTGGTGCAGATATTCTATCGGGTCTTCAATCGTAATAATATGGGCGCTGCGGCTGTTGTTGATGGCATCAATAATACATGCAAGCGTCGTTGATTTGCCGCTTCCTGCCGCGCCAGTAATCAACACCAGCCCTTTGGAATAAGTGGCGAAATCCATAATTGCGTCTGGGATATGCAGCGCTTTGCGGTCAGGGAGCTGGAAGGATACCACACGGATTACCACGCCCAAAGACCCACGCTGGCGCAGTGCATTGACACGGAAGCGAGAAAGCCCTGGCACAGAAAAGGAAAAATCATCGTCACCTGTTTTATGCAGTTGATCAATTGAAATCCTGGACAGGCTTTTTTCATCCTTCGTACGTTTTTCCGCCTGCATAGCAATATCATACAATTCCTCTGTCAATGCGGAAGTATCTTTGGGTAACAGCCGTTCCCCTTCCCGAGTAATCTGCCCATTGATTTTATAAGCAACTGGCAGCCCAGCAACAATCAAAATATCTGATGCGCCGCGTTCTACCGCGCCTGCAAGGATTTCATTCATGCTTATCATGGTGTGCCCTCCGATTCATTTGTCCAAACATTCAGGTACTGTTCTTGCTGTGGTTCATCGGTTGCAATCGTCTGCCACTGTGCAATTTCAATTTTGCCTGCTTTGCGGCGCAAATGAATGGATAAAACCTGATGTTCTGTCACTGGGATTTCTTCTTTTAATTCTGTAGCACGGCTTTTTTCAAACTGCTGATATAATGCCGCTGCTTTTGCATCTGCCGCATAATATGCAGAAACCGTATCCGCCCCAGTACGGCTTAATGCCAAATCCGCACGGGCGCTGGACAGCGCAAGTGCAGAAAATACGGTCAAACATAGCACTAGCAGCACGGTTAATATCGTTGCAATTCCAACCCCAAATGGACTGCCTTTGCTTTTCATGAGCGTGCCACCTCCTCAATGGTGTAAACTTCCTTTCCATCCAGCAGTATAGAAATTGATACTGCTTCTTTCACCTTACTATCCTGCATCGGTTCGATTTCAATGGAAAATGCACCATTTTTATTTGCTGGCTGCCCGCCAGCGCGCCAAGTTTCTGCCGCGCTTTGCGCGGCAAATACCGCGTCAGTCAATGTTTTGCTGTCATTGCCCATTTGCCGGGCGCGCACCAATAACCCAGTACAAACCACAGCACAAACCGCAAAAATAAACAAATCCAGCACAATTTCTAACAGTAATAATGAATGGCGTCCAGTTTTCATGATGGTTCCTCCTGTATACCGCTGCGCGGGGTCAAGGATACGGCATATTCCTGCCCATCCCCATCGGTTACCGCAATGGATAATGTATTATCCTGTGCTTCCACCAATAATTTAGAAAGTGGTGTGACTTCCATACCATCGGCAGGGGTCAGCCCGCCATCTTCTTCCATATATAGTTCGCGGAGCATCCCATCATATTGATAAAGGATTGTGATGTAACCATTTTCGCGCAGGAACAGAGCATCATTGCCGCCAAAATCGCCATATGCAATCCCATCGGCATGGTCAGCGCGGCGCACTTGTCCGACAAGATAAGATAAAGCGGTACGGCGGGCAGAAACACGATCCGCACCATCCACAATTTGGCGATAAACGCCGCTGGACAGCAAAGCCAACCCAATAGCAAGTGTTAAAAACAACCCACCAAGCACCAGCGCAGGCAAAAACTGAAAGCCTTTTGCGCCTTCTTTTTTTACAGGCAAAGCATTTCCCCTCCTTTAGCGTTCAATGATGGTAACATTCGGCACCAGATTTGATGCAATATATTCATAATGGACAATAAAGCGCTGCATATCGACTTGCACACCATAATGTGTCTGTAAATAGTCAAATGTTGCGGGATAAAAGCCCTCAAGCGCATAACATTGGACCGCAGCGCGGCGGATGCTTTGTTCTGCCAGTGCTAAATCTTCTGCACTGGCACGGCTGTCCAAACCGCCTGTGCCCATCCACAGCAATGCAACAGCAGCAATGCAAATCGCAAGCTGTAAAAGCCGGAATTTCAGTTTCCGCATAGAAACCCCCTCCTGTTACGCGCCAATGGTTGCCAGTACGCCGAGCAGCGGCAGCATAACAGACAGCAGCACAAGCCCAACCGCAACACACAGCACAATCACTAAGCCATATTGGAACCGTCCCAGAAAACGTCCTAAGCGTTCTTCTGCCTGTGCCTGGCAGCGGCGGGCGAGTTCTTCCATTGCCTGGTCAGTGACGCCAGCGCGGCAGCCTGCGCGCAGCAAACCGGTTTCGAGCGACGGGAAGATTTTACAGCTCTCTGCTGCTTGTGAAAAGCTCATGCCTTCAAGCAGTTTTGTGCCGCAGGTACGCACAGCTTCAGCAAGCGGCGTATCTGCAAGCATAAGCTGTACGCGTTCCACGGCGTCATCAATGGGCAAGCCGCTGGACAGCATCAGTGCCATTGCGGAAGAAAAGCGGCTTCGTGCAACACAGCGTGCGGTTTCGCCGCGGATGATAGATGTTTCTTTGACTTTACCCGCACGGTACAAGACGAACAGCACAGCAACCAAGGCGAGCAGTGCAATGGACAAAGCGCCTGCAATATATTTGCTGACACTGCCAAAGCGCATCAGCATTGCGGCAACTGGGGACAGGCTTAATCCAAGCTGATCGAACACGCCAGAAAACACAGGGAGTACGCGTCCGACAAGCACCAGGAATACCGCGCCGATGAGGACAGCCATGACAGCGGGATAAGCAATTGCCTGATGGATGGATTGTTTGAGTGAATGTTCACGCTGATAAAAAGCGGATAAACTTTCAAGCACTTGTTCCTGCCGTCCGGCGAGTTCACCGATTTCCAGCATCCGCAGGGCATAATCGGGGAATAATCCACTGCTGCGCATGGCAGAACTTAACGCTTCACCTTCTGCGAGCCGTTCATGGATTTTTTGCATTGGGTTATTTTCTTCTTCCGCATCCTCCAGCAGCAAGAAAATCCCTTCTTCGGGGCTGATGCCCGCATGGGTCATCAACGCCAGCTGATAAAAAAATGCAGATAGACTTTCATCTGGGAGCACTTTCTTTTTTGACATTCCCAACATCCTTTCTTTCCAGATATGGTTCTATTATATCATAGCGGCAGGTGAAGTTTAAGCATAAATATTGCATTTTGCGCCATAATATTAATCGCAGGAACAGGGGCTTTGCATTTGTGCAAAGCCCCCGTTTATTATTGACCTGTTTACAGCTGACTGGGACTGCAAAGCAGGATCAATAAGCATATTTCATTGTGTAGTTTGCGTTATTGGTGATATAGTCGATTGCGCCTGCGCCGCCGGTAGAAGCAAAGGTTGGGTCCATGAGGGTCCAGTTCTGACCATCAAAGTAGATTGCTTTTTCAACCCAGCCTTGACCTTCCAGGTAGACGTTAATCCAAGCGTGATAAGCTTCGCCAGCATAGCCGACAACCAGTTTGCAAGGGATATTCTGCGAACGGAGCATTGCGCCCATCAGGGAAGCGTAGTCGAAGCAGATACCGGTACGAGTTGCTAAAGTTGTATCGTTATTCGGCAGGTAGCCAGGCTGTACGGTAGCGGCTTTGTTGTAGTCATAAGAGATATTTGCAACAACATATTCATAGATAGCGGTCAGCTTATCGATATCGGATTTACCTGCTGCGATTTGTGCTGCAACACCAACACACTGGGAATTATCGGAGAAGTTCACATACTGGTTAGGATACAGGAAGGGGAGGAACTCATTGCGCAGGTTCAGATTGACCGAGCAGCTATAAGCCTGTGCGTATTTATTGCCTTCGGTGTTTTCAAACACCTTGATGCTGTAAGCGCCATTACCTTCTGTGAGTGGGAATACTTCATTTGCGCCTTGATTGTTGAGGTTGTAGGTATAAGTTGTGC
The DNA here is from genome assembly GCA_910584935.1 of uncultured Butyricicoccus sp. Classification (GTDB taxonomy): domain Bacteria; phylum Bacillota; class Clostridia; order Oscillospirales; family Butyricicoccaceae; genus Butyricicoccus_B. Next base: position 4,863 of record CAJUDU010000109.1, read on the forward strand.
CTTTGGTAATTTGGACTTTGATTTTCACATTCTTGCCGCCGGTGTACTTAACGAGTACATAACCTTCCGCGATATTGGAGGCATCGACTGCGGCTTTTTCGTTGGACTGTACGCTAACGCCGGTTTGCATTGCGGCTTTTGGTGGGACGCTTTGCGCACCGCGAGCAAATACTGGAACAACACTTACCATAATTGCGAGGGCAGCAGCTACGAGGCGGCCGCGATACTTTTTCATCTTTTTCATGTCAAACAACTCCTTTTAAAGTGGTGTTATAAAATTTAATTTGGGAGGCTTGGCGTTTGTTCCCGTTTTTCCTTGAACGCCTCAGCTCTTTGTTTCTGTTATTATTATAGCGTATTTTTCGGCGGCTGACCAGCCCTAAAATCCCGGTTATCCGGGGATGAAACCATAAACGTATTTTTCACAAAGCGGCATCATGATTCCGGGGAATGTGTTGTATATTATGCACAAATAAAGTTTCTTATCAGCGGCAAAAAAACACTTACCGGCATCTGCGCAGCGAAATATTGAAACCTTATCATGTAACCGAATCAAGCGTTTTGCAAGGTGCGCTGAAACAGGTTGTCGAGCATTGCGAGCACAGCGCCGCGGGCGGCGGGCACCGGTTCAATCATCCATTTTTTGAGTAAACCGATACAGCCTGCGGCAATAAACCAGATGGAATAGTGGTCTGCTTCATTAGCAGGCGGGTGCAGCAGGCGGCAAAAGTCCTCAATCACGGACATGAGTTTTTCTTCAAAGCTGCCCATTGCTTTATCGCACAGCAAGGCATAGGCTAAGTTGCGGTTATTTTCGAGGCATTGCACAGCCTGTTCGATGAGTGGGGTCATAGAGGCTTCTGCCGCAGCTGTAGGCAAGCCATCTTGGATTGCCGCACGCAAGGAATCAATGATTTCGTTTTCGACTTTTTCGCGCAAGTCATACACATCGCGGTAATAGGTATAAAAGGTACCGCGATTAATATCGGCACGGCGCACCAAATCGGTGACTGTGATATTTTTAAATTCTTTTTCGAGCATCAATTCTGCGAGTGCCTGCCGCAATAATTTTCTAGTCCGTTTTACCCGTTTATCTTCTCCTGCCATGATAAATCCTCCTGTCTATTATTAAACATCGAAAATTTTTTGTGAATAACCGTACAGTTTCCATGCATTTTGTCTGTTATCGTATATATATTATAAAATTGCGTCTTGTGTATGGATAACATCTGTAATATACTATATCACAGAACCCCCCAACCATCAAGAGCTGTTCGCATAGAACCAACGAGGGGAAGGGAGTACCCTTCCCCTCTCTGGACTCTCCTCATCCCCGGTGCCCAGCCTTACGCCTTTTTCCCCACAAAGGGGGAAAAAGGCTACCCAGGCTGGAACGTTCGTGCTGGCATATTGGCACAGGTTTTAGGTGCAGGGTGTTTGTCTTGGATGTATCATTCTTGTGGTTCTGCAGTTATTGTTACAGATATTTTCTGTTCATGCGATATTCGCATTTAAGGGACTGGCATGAAGTCCTT
>CAJUDU010000110.1 GCA_910584935.1 uncultured Butyricicoccus sp.
CACGGTGGTGTGGGAGGTCGGCAGGTGAACTAATCGCCTGCCTCCTACCCGATTGGGCATTAGCCCTTAATTTTCGTAAACAGCAACAATTTCCCCGATATACATCGTGTGAATATCGTTATCTGGATAGCATTTATCATAAACTGCGCTATCGGTGAAGTTTTCCCTTGGCATATCATCTTTGTACAGCTTGCGGCAGACAAAGGTCAGCGCAGCTTCCGCAAAGGTCGGGCAGCCTTCCGGCGTAAAGACAGGGGTTAAGCCTGCGCCAGCCATTTTGTCAATGTCGCGTCCGGATTTAGAACCGAGTGTGTTTAATGCGTCTTTATGCCCAGCTTTCAGAAATACCAAAGAATAGTAGTCGTTGGCATCCATAAATTCATGGGTATAACGGCTTTTACGCACATAAACCGTGGTGACTTCTTTGAACCACAGCTCGCCCATACCGCCCCAGTTGACGGTCATCATGTTGAATTTGCCGGGCTTGCCAGCGGCAAGCAGTGCCCATTCGTCACGGATTTTCAGGCAGGGGTTAAAAGACAGGGAAGCAAGTTCGATTTTGTTCATAGGGATAAAACCTCCTTCAATTGGGTGGGGATTGATAACAAAATGTTATCTCATTTTGAATTAAGATTTCCGCCGCAGTTTCATTTCGTTCCAGTCGTCGCGGGAAATTAAAATCTGGCGGGGTTTGGAGCCTTCAAACGGGCCGACAATGCCCCGTTCTTCCATTTGGTCAACAATGCGTGCGGCACGGGCATAGCCCAGTTTCAGCTTACGCTGTAACATGGATACCGAAGCCTGCCCGCTTTCCATCACAACGTCAATGGCATCCGTCAGCATTTCATCTTCATCACCTGTTGGGGCGCCGCTAGAAGCGCCGCCGGATTCTGCCGCTTCAGCTTGCTTTTCGATATGTTCCAGTATTTCTTCATTATATTCAGCGGTAGACGTAGACTTGATAAATTCAATAACATTTTCAATTTCATCATTGGAAATAAAACAGCCTTGGATGCGTTGCGGCTTGCCTTCGCCAAGCGGCGCATAAAGCATATCGCCTTTGCCAATGAGTTTTTCCGCACCTGTGGTATCCAAAATGATACGGCTTTCGATTTGGGACGCGACCGCAAACGCAACGCGGGAAGGGATATTTGCTTTCATAATGCCAGTGATTACATCGGCTGATGGACGCTGTGTCGCAACAATCAGGTACATCCCAGCGGCACGCGCCTTTTGCGCAATGCGGCAAATGGAAGTTTCTACTTCTTTGGCGGCAACCATCATCAGGTCTGCAAGTTCATCGATAACAATGACAATTTCCGGCAATGGCTGCGGCGGGCAAGCGGTTTCATCTTCCGAAGTGGGTTCTTCCGCTTGTTTGCGCCGCATTAAGGCGTTATAGTCCTCCAGCTTGCGGACTTGATTGTCCGCAAATAATTTATACCGGCGTTCCATTTCACCTACAGCCCAGTTGAGTGCCCCTGCCGCCTTGCGCGGGTCGGTGACAACTGGAATCAGCAAATGCGGAATGCCATTATAGTTGCCGAGCTCGACCATTTTCGGGTCAACCAGGATTAAACGGACTTCTTCCGGCGTAGATTTATACAGCAGGGAAATCAGCATAGAGTTGACACAGACCGATTTACCTGAACCCGTTGTGCCTGCAATCAGCAAGTGGGGCATTTTACCGATATTGCCGACCACAGGCGCACCGGTAATATCCTTGCCAACACAAAAAGCAACCCGGCTTTTAGCATTTTTGAAAGCGTCCGCTGATAAGACCTCAATAATCGGCACCATAGTATTGGTTTTATTTGGCACTTCAATGCCGATTGCGACTTTTTCCGGGATGGGTGCAATACGCACCGAAACCGCGCCGAGTGCCAGCGCGATATCATCGGATAAGCCTGTGATACGGCTGAATTTGGTACCGGGTGGGATGGTCACTTCAAATCGGGTGACGGTTGGTCCGCGCACAATGCCGACAATTTGCGCTTCAATGTTAAAAGATTGCAGGGTTGCAATCAGGCGATGGCTGCAATCGCTTAGTTCCTGCTGATAATTGTCCTCTTTGGCTGGCGGCGGGGGATTCAGCAACGAAAAGGACGGGTAGCTGTATGCAGTAAGCGGCGCTTGTTGGCGGGCGTCCATTTCCGCTGCCATTGCTGCCTGTTCCATTTGCTCCAGCTTTTTCTGTTCGGCTTTGGATACTGGTTTTTGTTCCCAGGGCGGGATGGACAAATCCACTGGCTCGTCCTCTTTTTTCTCCGGCTTATTGTTCAGCAGGGATAAAATATCGCCAAAGGGATCTGGTTCTTCCGGCTGTTCAATTGGGATTGGTTCGGGTGCGGACACTGGTGCAGGCGTGGTATTTTTGACCGGCGGGAGGGGTAAACCATCATCTGGTTCATCATCGTCCAGTTCAATGTCAAAAGAAGCACGCGCTTTGCGCTTGGATTTATGCGCAGCAGCCAGCTCATGGACATTGGGCAAGGTAGGCGGGGTTTCATATTTTTCCCGTTCTTCCTCACTGTCATACTCATATTCAATTGGGCGCAAGGCATTATAAATGGTCTGCGGGGTTAAGCGGAATATCACCATAACATCCACAACAAGCAGGATAAAGATAACAATTAAGCCGCCTGCCGCGGAAAATGCCCATTCCATCAAACAGTAAAGCCCGCCGGCAAATAACCCGCCTGAGCGCAGATTCGCGCCCGACTGCATGAGCAGGCTAAAGGATTCCATGCCGATTGGATATTGTTTGGGGCGGAGCATCCCATGCGCAACCGCGCCAAACAGCAACGGGAGCAGTGCAATGGCTGACCCGCGCAGGCGGACAGGTCCCTTTGTGCGGGCAATCAGCAATGCGGACAGCCCAAAGAGCGCAAATGGCAAGGTATAAGTGCCATAGCCAAACAAACTGCCCATTATGGTGCGCAATAGGCGCAGCAAAGCGCCTTCCTGCTGGATAAGCGTCAGCAGCACAAGCACACCGGCAATGCCATAGATAACGCCCCAGGCGGGGCGCGGTAAATAAGCATCCACCGTAGGTGCGGGCGGCTGCTTGGTTCTGCCCTTACCTGAACTGGAAGCGCGTGGTTTTCGTTTTTCTGCCAAAAAAATCACCTCATCTGGTGGGAATAAATAAACCGTAAAAAGGGAAAGAGAACGCCGGAAAAATCCGGCGCAAACGGATACAGTATCATAATACCACATTCCAGCGCAGATTTCCAACAGTTTTTGTCCGATGCGGGCAGAATCGCGCCAGATATGTTTTCTGGCAGAGGCTGTGTAAAATCCGGTATTTTCTCTTAACATTTCTTTGTCACTATGGTATAATGAATCCGGGACATATGGGTGGCTTTTTGGATGTTGTCACAAAAGGCAAGGAAATTGTATTTTGTAAGACAGATACAGAAAAAATAGCCATATGCCCGCGCAGGAAAACTGAAAAAATATAGAATCTGAATGAGGTGGTTACAAATGTCAATGGAACTTAAGCTGACTGGTGTGAAAGGTTTTGTAGAGGATCGGGAAATCGATTTGATGAACGATATGATTCAAACGGCCAATGATATGCTGCTGAACCATACAGGGGCAGGCAGTGATTTTCATGGCTGGATTGACCTGCCGGTCGCTTATGACAAGGACGAATTTGCCCGCATCAAAAAAGCAGCGGCAAAAATCCAGTCGAACAGTGATGTATTGGTGGTTATCGGCATCGGCGGTTCCTATCTGGGCACCCGTGCCGCGATTGAATTTGTCCGTGGGCAAATGTATAACAGCATCCGGGAAAAGGGCATCCCAGAAGTTTATTTTGTTGGCTCCAACATTTCCTCGTCTTATCTCAATGATGTAATTCAGATCATTGGCGACCGGGATTTCAGCGTGAATGTCATTTCCAAATCAGGCACAACCACAGAGCCTGCGATTGCATTCCGTATTTTCAAAAAGCTCGCTGAAAAGAAATATGGAAAGGATGGCGCGAAAGACCATATCTTTGCGACAACCGACAAAGCACGCGGCGCACTGAAAAAACTCGCGGATGACGAAGGATATGAAACCTTTGTTGTGCCGGATGATGTTGGCGGGCGTTTCTCAGTGCTGAGCGCGGTTGGCTTGCTGCCAATGGCTGCCGCAGGCGTGGATATTGACGAAGCCATGAAGGGTGCGGCGGAAGCTCGTGAAGCCTTTACAAAGGGCACAACCGCTGCCAATGACTGCTTTAAATATGCAGCACTGCGCAATATCCTGTACCGCAAGGGCAAAGGCATTGAAATCCTTGTCAATTATGAACCCGCGCTGGTGATGCTGGGCGAATGGTTCAAGCAGTTGTTTGATGAATCCGAAGGCAAGGATAAAAAGGGTATTTTTGCGACTTCCGCAAACTTCTCAACCGATTTGCATTCCATTGGGCAGTATATCCAGGATGGTACTCGCAATGTGTTTGAAACTGTTGTATGGGTAAAAGAACCCCGCAGCGAAAGCATTATCGAAGCGGCGGATGAAGATATTGATGGGCTGAACTATTTGGCAGGCAAGAGCATTCAGTTTGTCAATTCTAAGGCATATGCCGGCACGCTGATGGCGCATATGGATGGCGGCACGCCCAATATTGTGGTAGAAATTGACCGCGCTGATGCGTATCATTTCGGCTATCTGGTTTATTTCTTTGAAAAAGCTTGTGGGCTGTCTGGCTATCTGCTGGGCGTTAACCCATTTGACCAGCCAGGCGTTGAAGCATATAAGAAAAATATGTTTGCGCTGCTTGGCAAACCAGGCTTTGAAGACCGTCGCAAAGAGCTGGAAGCCCGCCTGTAATTCCATATCCCTAATGGTAGGAAAGCTATGCGGAATCTGCCAGCCTATCAAGGGATAACTTAACTGCATACGGTAAAAAATAAGCCCCGGTGATGTTATGAATGCGTTCAAACAGACAGCGGGGCTTTTTCTTTTGGGCGGCGCCGGATATGGCGCACTGGAAATTTTATGGCGGGGTCATACCCATTGGACAATGGTGTTAACAGGTGGATTTGTCTTTCTTGGGCTTTGGCTGTTGGACCGGCAGATGCACAGCCGCCCTATGCTGCTGCGCTGCGCATATGGTATGGCATGGGTGACAGCGGCAGAGTTACTGGTTGGTTTATGCGTCAATGTCAGCCTGCATATGGGTGTTTGGGATTATTCTGGCGCATGGGGCAATGTGCTTGGACAAGTCTGCCCACAATATGCCGGATTATGGTTCCTATTATGTGCGCCTGCCATGGCGCTTGCGCGGCAAAGCGCAAACCTGCTTGCAAATCCGTACGATACCCGGTATAATACAGGGAGCATCACGGATGGAATGAGGGGAAAATATGCTTATCGCACTCGATATTGGCAACAGCCATATACGGTTCGGCGGTTTCAGCGGGAATGAAATGCAGTTTGCGGCATCCATTGCGACGGATAGCCGCTTGACCGCGGAACAATATGCCTGCCAGCTAAGGGATGCCGCCTGGCTGCATCAGGTGGATATTACAAAGGCGAATGGTGTGGTATATGGTTCGGTGGTGCCTGCCGTCACGCCAGCAATTCTAGATGCTGTAAAGCTGCTGGCAAGCTGTGAGGTGTTAGGGTTAGGGCAGGGCGTGAAAACTGGGCTGAACCTGAAAGTTGACCAGCCGCGTGCGCTTGGCAGTGATTTGGTTGCCAATGCGGTATGGGCAGCCTGCCGGGGCAAGCTGCCCTGTGTGGTGGTGGATTTAGGGACAGCAACCACATTTACGGTTTTGGATAAATCAGGCGCGCTGGTAGGCACAGCCATTGCCGCGGGCGCGCGCACATCGTTGGATACCCTGAAAAATATGGCGGCGCAGTTGCCCGCCATCCGCATGGAAGCCCCTGCGCGCGGGGTGATTGGGCGCAATACCATTGATGCGATGAAATCTGGCGCGGTGTTTGGGGCGGCGGCAATGATTGACGGCATGACTGTCCGCATTGCCGAGGCGCTTGGCGAAATGCCCTATATTTTGCTTTGCGGGGGCTGTGGGCAGGCGGTTGCGCCATATCTGACGGCCATGGCGGAATGCGACCCATACACAACCTTGCGCGGGCTGGCGGCAGTGTGGCAGAAAAACCATAAAACGGATGAAACAGGGCGTTGATGCCCTGTTTTTTTTAAGCCTTGTTTGAAAAATAAATATTGCACAAATGATAAACAAGTGTAAAATAG
>CAJUDU010000111.1 GCA_910584935.1 uncultured Butyricicoccus sp.
AACCTTACCGGAGGTATCGGGAACCTGCTTTACACAAACGATAACTTTCATGATTCTGTATTTCCTCCCTTGATTACTTTCTGAGAATCTGGCCGGCAATAACCATGCGTTGTACCTGGGATGTGCCTTCGTAGATTTCAGTGATCTTAGCGTCACGCATCATACGTTCCATCGGGTACTCACGGATGTAACCATAGCCGCCGTAGAGCTGTACGCACTTGGTGGTAACGTCCATTGCAACTTCTGCCGCAAACAGTTTTGCCATTGCAGCTTCCTTGGTATATGGAAGCCCATTGTCCTTATTGAATGCAGCGCGGCGAACCAGCAGGCGAGCAGCTTCAATCTTTGTTGCCATATCAGCAACCATCCACTGGAGGCCCTGGAATTTATCAAGGGTTTTGCCGAACTGTACACGTTCTTTCATGTACTTCACAGCCTGGTCGAGTGCGCCCTGTGCAAGACCGAGTGCCTGGGAAGCGATACCGATACGACCGCCGTCCAGTGTTGTCATAGCAATCTTAAAGCCGCCGTTTTCCTTACCCAGCAGACGGTCTGCCGGAAGAACAACATCTTCAAAAATCAGCTCAGAGGTCTGGGAACCACGGATGCCCATTTTATGTTCAATTTTACCGATTTTGAAGCCTTCGTCGTTTTTGTCAACAATAAATGCAGAAATGCCTTTATTGCCTTTTGCTTTATCGGTCATTGCGAAGATAACATAAGTATCAGCGATGCCGCCGCCAGTGATGAATACTTTGGAGCCATTGAGCAGCCAAGTACCATCTGCCTGTTTTACAGCAACGGTTTGCTGTGCGGCGGAGTCTGTGCCGGCATTTGGTTCAGTCAAGCCGAACGCACCAGTTTTCTGACCGGAAATCAGTGGACGGAGCCAAGTTTCCTTTTGTTCTGGTGTGCCATACTTAAAAATCGGCCATGCGCCCAATGTTGCATGGGACGAAATGATACAGCCAGTTGTGCCACAGAATTTGGATGCTTCTTCGATTGCGATTGAATAGCAGATGGTATCGCCGCCGGAGCCGCCGAGTTCCTTGGGGAACTGGATGCCCATCATGCCGAGCTTACGCATTTTTTCCACCGTTTCAAACGGATAGCGTTCCTGCTCGTCGATTTCTGCTGCAATCGGCTCGACCTCATTGACCGCGAATTCGCGGCAGAGCTTCTGCATCATTTCCTGCTCTTTTGTAAGCCTAAAATCCATGCTGTGAAACCTCCCAAAATAGTTTTTAGCAAATATTGAAATACACGGGCGGAGCAGCCCGGCTTTTTCCGGCAGGCTGGATGATACAGCCATACCTTTGCTGAGACGAACATAATCGCCCAGGCATAAAGCAATGTATTACAACACGCCTCTTATTGCATGTCTATGTCTATTATATCGCATCCAAAAAGTTTGTCAATAATTTAACGGCTTATTTTTAGCTGAATGCAACAAATTCATATATAGATATTGCATAATCTTGCGCATATTGTTGCGATTTGACGGTAAACTTGTGGAAAGTGTTGATTCTGGGCAGCGCTGGCAGGGGCGTCGGCACCTAGACGCTTCTCCCCGTCTGGCGCCAACGCCCCCTTCCGCTCCGCTGTTTCTACAGATAAAAATTCTTCACTTTACTAAAATATGCAGGTGTTTTGCTTGCAATACATTTTTTCCCATCTTTTTATGTTTGAAAAACAAATTGACAGCGTTGCTGTACCTGAAATGCCTGGAAATACGATTCTTCCAATGGTATCCACCGGTCACGGAACTGTATGGCAGCTTGCTTGCCATTGCGCATCTGAATGCGTTGCATTTGCTTTTCCGGATTAACATCTAAAAACACCTGTAAATCATAAAAATCCCCAAAAGCCGGGTGACAGCTATATGACCCTTCTATGATTGTGATTGGGTTTGGCATTATTTCCCGTATAACGGTAAGCTGCATAGTTTTGCAGTCAAACGCTTGATAACGAAATGGTTTTGCCAGTTTTAGCGGGGTTAATACTTCATCGATAAAGCGTTCATAATCAATATTCCCACCAGGTTGCGCCAACCGCTGTGGTGTGCGTTGTGCGGGGCGCAGGAAAAAATCATCCATATGAATCACATGACACGCCAATTGTTTTGCGAGTAACGCTGCAAATGTTGTTTTGCCTGCTGCACAGCGTCCATCTATGGCAATAAAAACCGCTGGCTTATCTATTTGGCGGACTGCATTGGTAATTGCCGCAATCATTTTTTCCATGGTTTTATTCCTCTGTTTTCCGGGTTTCACATTTGCCCAACTGAACTAATCCGGTTTGGTGCAGGGCAAGCATAACAGCCGGAATGAATACCAGTTGCAGGATAATACCTGGAATTGCGTTCAGCAGTGAACCTGCCAAAAACATTTCCATGGTAAAACGGTTGCTGCCAAGTCCTAATAGTATAGCTTGCGCAATGCCCCAAACTATACGCCCCGCCACCATAGCCAATATCAAACTGCGATATAAGGCAATAATGCACTTATGGCGGGAGAGCGTATAACAATATCCTGCAACAAGTCCATATGTAGCCAGTTCAAACGCCATTGAAACAGCAGTTAAAAGGACTGGCATACCAAAGAGTAAATAACGTAAAAACGGTAAAATGAACCCGATGGCCAAGCCGTAAGGCGCACCGCAAATAAAACCGCAGAGCAACACAGGGATATGCATTGGCAACAGCATTTTACCGATTTGTGGGATTTGCCCAGTAAAAAAGGGCAGCACCAAACCTATGGCAAGAAACATTGCGGATATTGTCAGCCGCCATATAGGATTGCCTAATTTTTTGTCCATTCATGGATTCTCCTTTGATAATCTGGGAAATAGTTAGATATCGCAGCTGCTATATACTTCATATATCCCTTGTATTTTGGGTATTTCAGATAGGCAAACTTACCGCCAAAAAGTATCCACACCAATAGGTGTGGATACTTCTGCAAAAACTGTATGGATTATTGGCAATGCCCATCACAAAAGCCTGCATCATGTGCATGACCACAGTAAGATACACCATGATGGCTGTGCTGTTTCAGAATAATACAGCCCCTCCGGGTGCAAAGCGCACGGCAATTCCCATCACAAATACCATTTTCATGTGCATATCCGCAATAGGTAATGCCATCATGTATATGCTGTCCAGCAATGGTACAGTTAGCGTCCGGACAAGTTGTAATGACAACTGGCTGTTCTGTGGCAGGCTGTACGGCTGGTGCTGTTTGTGTATTTGCAGCTGGCGGCGCATAATACTGCGTCGTTGTGGTTTGGCAAGCCTGATGTCTGCCATGGTGCCCGCCATAATGCCCATGAGCAGAAGCAGGTGTAATCCATGCCGTTGCCAGCAGCGTGCAGGTTAGACAGGCTGCAAAGCACTTTTTCAGTTTCATAATAATCCATCCTTTCCGACATAAACTGTATACTTTCCCCAGGCGCATAACTGCGCTTTTGATTTTATTATACTATAAATCATTGCCCGCGCAAGCGGAACTTGGTGACGAGTTGCCGCAGCATTGCTGCTTGACCAGATAACTCTTCACTAGCTGCTGCACTTTCCTCTGCAGTAGCGACATTTGTATGCACAACAATTGCAATTTGGTCAATCCCTTGGGTCATTTCTGCCGCGTTAGCATCCTGCTCTTGGGTATAGTTTGCAATCCCATCAATCAGTTTGCCCATCGCATCAGCATCCGAAACCGCTTTCATCATAGATGCGGCAGTATCTCTTGCAGCCTGCACACCTTCATCCATTGCCCCAACAGTCTGGCTCAGCAGTTCTGTGGTTTCCTGTGCGGCAGCAGAAGACTTTCCAGCCAAAGCGCGTACTTCATCTGCAACAACGGCGAACCCCTTCCCTGCTGTGCCCGCACGTGCGGCCTCCACAGCCGCGTTAAGTGCCAGGATATTGGTTTGGAATGCAATATCTTCAATGGTTTTAACAATTTTATGGATTTCTGTGGATTTGTCACTGATGCGCTGGATAACAACTGTCATATTCTGCATTTTATTATTGCTTTCCAGCAAACTTTCTTTGACGCCTTTTGAAATCCGTCTTGCCTCCTGTGCGCCGCGTGCAATTTTATGCACACTATCAGATACAGCATTAATATGTTCTGCCAATGCTTCCACTTCTGCGGCTTGTTCTGTAGAACCCTGTGACAGTGTTGTTGCGCCATTGGCAACCTGTTCCGCCCCACCGGCAACATCACGTGAAGCCGCATGGAGCTGCCCCATGGTAGCATTCAGGGAATCTGCAATCTCATCTAGTGCGATTTTTATTTTTTCAAACTCACCGGTATATTCCTGTTCCAAAGTAAATGCCAAATTACCGCCTGCAATTTCACGCAATTTTTCGGAAATTTCTTGGATATAAATTACATATTCCCGCAGCCGCACGGTAACTTGGTTAAAATCATCCGCGAGTACACCGAGTTCATCGCGAGATTGATAATGGATTGTCTGGTCAAGTTCGCCTTCTGCAATACGAGTTGCAACCAGGCTAAGTTCTTTCACTGGTCTGCCAATGACGCGCTTTACCTGGATAACAACCAGCAAGATTAGCAACAGCACAGCAAGCACAGCCACCGCGGACATACTGATTGTTAATTGACTCAGTTCCTGTAATACTTCATTGCGGGATACATATGCCACAGCGACCCAATCACTGCCTGGGATTTTTTCAATCTGGATATATGTATTATTATAAAGTTCCAGCCCTGTGCTGCCCTGCTGTACTTTGCTGCTGATATAAGTATATGTATCATCTTGCATTTCGCCAAGGCGCTGTCCAGTGATTTCGGCATCCCGGTGTCCAATGATGGTATCTGTGCGGGTATCAACCAAAAAGATTCCGCCAGTATCTTCAATCTGCACACCACTGACAATCTGCGAAATTGAATCTAAATATACATCTGCTGCCGCCACGCCACGCACCTCACCTGCAGCGGTGCGAAGCACGCCGGAAGCACCAACAACATATGACTGACTGTCCTCATCGAAATAGACGTCACCCAAAATGAAATCCGTTGCCTGTAAGCCGTCCTGATACCAGCTTTTTGCTGTTGCATCAAAATCCGGCCCCGGCACAAAACTTGCATGGTATAGTGAGCCATCGGTCAATGCAACATATATTCCTGCAGGATACGCGTCATTCTGCCCTACGGTATGTTTTACATATTCAGTCAGTGCAGGGATATCCATATTTTCATATTCAATCGTATCTCGTTGGGCTTCCAGCATCGTTAATGTACTGTTCATCCAAGCTTTGGTTTCCTGTATGGTACGTCCTGTTGTTGTTTGCAGCAAATCCTCACTTTTATCCTGCAAAGTGTGGGACATTTGGAAATAAACAATGCCCAGCAAGAATGCCATCGCAATAATAGCGCTGCCGACAATCGCAAACGCCAGCTTACCAGTAATCCCCCAGCCCCGCCTGACTTTACCAGATTGTGTTTCTGTTTTCATACGCAATACCCCTTTGAAAAAAAAGTTTCCTTTAATCATGGTATTTAGCAATTCGGTTTTCCTAGTCCGCAAATGGGAAATTGGTGCAAATACCATAGTAATTATATCTATGGCACAGCAAAAAAGCAAGTGTTTCCCCGCAAAAACGCAAGAATCAATTCCTTGAAAATGACCCGCTGAAAAGATGAGAACTGGCACGCCACAGGCGTGATTGTGAGATATTCGCAACACATATAAAAATGCTTTCGGCGCATTTGCGCCACCCTTGCACATATGGGCATCTTAACTGTCCAAGCAAACCCGTTTCCGACAAACCAAAGCGGCTTGTTGAGGCAAATGTGGCAGCAGACAGCCAACAAGGAGGTAAATACCAATATTTTATAGTCCTGCCCTTGGAGAGCGCTTTATAAATGACTGCTCTATTATATAGGGCTGTGAATAATTTATGAATACCGATTTAGCATATGCAGGTTCCATTCAGGAAGAAGAAATTAATTTTGCGGCATTTACACAGTCGCAGTATCGCTGGCACAAAATAAAAACACACATTCTAAGCATTTTTACATACTTAAAATGTGTGTTTGCGATGGTGGAAGTTACAGGGCTCGAACCTGTGACCCTCTGCTTGTAAGGCAGATGCTCTCCCAGCTGAGCTAAACTTCCATCATGGTGACCCGTGCGGGACTCGAACCCGCGTTACCGCCGTGAAAGGGCGGTGTCT